>BJHC01000009.1 GCA_014191535.1 Cyanobium sp.
TGGGGCAGCTGGGTTTCCAGCTCTGAGAGCTCGCGGTTTTCCTTGAAGCTGCGGCGCCGCTGTTTCGTGGTCGCCGGTTTGGCCTCGGCCGCCACCGCCGGAGCCACCGCTGGGGCCACCGCCGGAGCCTCCGCTGCTGGGGTGGCACTGGCCTGGGAACCGGCGTTTTTGGCGCTGCCCTGACGCTCCAGGTAGGCGCTGTAGTTGCCTTCAAACCGTTGCAGGCGGCCCCCCTCGAAACAGAACAGCCGGTCGACCGTGCGGTCGAGGAAGTAGCGGTCGTGGGAGACCACCACCACGCAACCGCGGAAGTCCTCAAGGAAGTCCTCCAGCACCGTCAGGGTCTGCACGTCGAGGTCGTTGGTGGGTTCATCCAGCAGCAGCACATTCGGCGCTTCGATCAGCAGGCGGCAGAGGTGCAGCCGCCGTCGCTCGCCCCCGGAGAGCTTGCTCACCGGCTGGTGCTGCTGGGCGGGGGGAAACAGAAACCGCTCCAGCAGTTGGGAGGCGCTGAGGCTGGAGCCCTCCAGCTCGATGCTGCTGGCGGCCTCCTTCACCACATCGATCAGCTTGCGCTCGCGGCCGGCGGCATCGGTGCCATCCAGCAGCTGGTGGCTGTGCTGATCGAAGTAGGCCAGCTTCACGGTGCTGCCGAGCTCCAGGCGGCCGCCGTGGGGCTGGCGCCGGCCCGCGATCAGATCCAGCAGGGTGGATTTGCCCACGCCGTTGGGGCCGATGATCCCCACCCGGTCTTCGGGGCTGAAGTCGTAGCTGAACTCCCGCAGCAGCGGCTGGGCGCCCCCCCGCTGGGCCTCATCGCTGGCCCACACCGCCAGGGACTCCGCCTCGATGGCCCGTTTGCCCAGCCGCCGTTGGTTGCTGGCCAGGCTCACCTGGCCCTTGGCCTGCCGCTTGGGGATCTCCTGCAGGGCCTCGATGCGCTGGATGCGCGCCTTTTGCTTGGTGCTGCGGGCCTTGGGGCCGCGCCGCAGCCACTCCAGCTCGCGGCGCAACACCCCCTTGAGCTTGGCGTCGCTGGCGGCGGCGGCGTCTTCCTCTTCCGCCTTGCGGCTCAGGTAGGTGGCGTAGTTGCCGCTGTAGCTGCGGGCCTCCCCCCGGTCCACCTCCACGATGCGATCGGTCACCTGATCGAGCACGTAGCGGTCGTGGGTGATCAGCACCAGGGCGCCGCGGAAGCGCTGCAGGTAGCCCTGCAGCCACTGGATGCAGTCGGCATCGAGGTGGTTGGTGGGTTCATCCAGCAGCAGCACGTCGGGATCAGCCACCAGCGCCGCCGCCAGGGCCAGCCGCTTGCGGTAGCCGCCGGAGAGGTCGCCGACGCGGCGCTGGGTGTCGCCGATGCCCAGCTGTTGCAACACCTCGCGGATCTGCTGTTCCAGGCCCCAGGCCTGGCTCTGGTCCATGCGGGCATTGAGGCTGCCCAGCTCCGCCAGCAGGGCCGTGTCATCGCGGCCCTCCCCGTGGGCCAGGGCCAGGGCATCGCTGAGGGCGGTGTAGCGCTGCAGCAGCTCCATTTTTTCGCCGCTGCCTTCAAACACCTGCTCCAGCACGGTGCGCTCCGGATCCATCTCCGGTTCCTGGCTCACCAGCACGATCCGGGCCTGGGGCAGCACCCGGCGTTGTCCTGCCCCTGGGGGCTCCAGCCCGGCCAGCAACCGCAGCAGGGTGGATTTGCCGGCGCCATTGGGGCCGATCAGCCCCAGCCGTTCCCGCTCCCCCACATGCAGGGTGAGGTTGTCGAACAGGGTGCGGATGCCGAAGTCCTTGCGGACCTCCACCAGGCTGATCAGGCTCAAGGGCTGGGGAGTTGCCGCTGCGACTCCAGATAAGCAAACACGCTCTTGTCGCCCACGTCGGCGGCGGCGGGCATCGGGAATTTGCGCAGGCACAGCACCAGCAGCAGCGCCGCCTCCAACCCCAGCAGCAGGGTTGTGGCGGAACCGCTCAACAGGCCGCTGAGCTGCCCCAGCAGGGCGATCGGCAGCAGCAGGGTCACGCCGATGGCCTCCGGCCGCCGGAAGCAGAAGAACTCCTTGAAGCCGATGCCCGCCAGGGCGGCGAAGAAGGGGCCGATCAGCCAGATCCAGCGGCGTTCAGCGCTGAGGGCATCGGCCATGCCCGCCGGCCCCGCCTGGATGGCCAGGGCCACGAACCCCAGGCTGCCGATCAGCCACAGCAGTTGCAGGGCCCGGTGCAGGGGCCGCAGGTAGATGTGAATCCAGCGCAGGGCCAGCCCCACCCCCGCCAGCAGCGGCAGCAGCCAGGGCCAGAGCCAGCTGCCCCCGAAGCGCTGCCACTGCAGCAGCAGGGCCGCCTGGGCGAGGGCGGCGGTGAACAGCGCCAGCCGGTAGCCCAGCACCTCGCGGCGATCCTCAGCGGTGATTCGGTAGGGGCCATAGACCCCCTCAAACACCGGATCACTGGCGCTGGCGCTGGTCATGGCTGCAGCTGGGCTGCCACCAGTGTGGCCAGGGGCGGCCCGGCGGGCACGATGCCCGAGGGGTTCAGCGGGAACAGGGCGCCGAAATAGTCCTGCCGCCAGGCCTGATCGCAGCAGCTGGCCGCCACGCCGGGCAACTGAAAGAACCGCTGCCGCCAGCGCCACAGCGCCGGCAGCTGCCAAAGGGGGCGGCGGCTGACGCCGAACAGGGGCCCGTACACCAGCTCCAGCCGGATCAGGGTGGGGAACAGCTGCACATCCGCCAGGGTGAGCTGCGGGCCGCACAGCCAGGGGCCAGCCCCGCTGAGGGCCGCTTCCGCCCGCTCCAGCGTGTCGAACAGCGCCGTTTCCGCCCGGTCATAGGCGGCCTGGGTGCGGGCGAAGCCGCAGCGGTAGACGCCGTCATTGACGCTGCCCTGCAACAGCTCTCTCCAGCTGTGGAGGCTCTCCTGCTGCTCCGCTGGCTCCAGGTTGGGGGCGCTGTCGCCGGCGGGCCAGGCGTTGAGCAGCTCCATCAGTCGAGCGCTCTCGCCCACCACCACCCGGCCGCTGGCCCGCTCCACCAGCACCGGCACCGTGGCCCGCTGGCTGGGGTCCGCCCCGGCCCGTTGGTAGAGCTCCTGCAGGGTGCCGCAGCCCAGGAACGGTTGGCTGAACCGCCAGCGTCCCGCTTCGGGATCCGGCTCCACGGTGAGCAGCTCGATGCTTCCCTCCAGCTGCCGCAGCAGCCACACCAGCCAGGCGCGGTGGGCCCAGGGGCAGCTGCGCCCCACGATCAGCACGTGGCCCCCGGCTGTGCCGGCGTTGGCCGGTAGGGGCGGCCGCTGCACAAAGGCCCCGGTGGGTCGGGTGTAGTTGCCCTCCCCATCGGCGGGTCCGAGCCCATTCATCAGCTGCAGCCATTGCCAGTGCCAGCCCGTGCGGGCGGCGCGCACCACGGCCGGGGGAATCGCCATCGGCGTTTGAGCCTCACTGCTGCCAGGCTGGCGCAACAGGCAGCGGGAGAACAGGCCATGGCCCAGGGCCGCGTGCTGGTGGTGGCCGCCACCCACGGCAACGAGCGCAATGCCCCCTGGCTGCTGGAGCAGTGGCGTCAGCGCCCGCAGCAGCTGGCTTCCGCGGGCGTGGACCTGGCCCTGGAAATCGGCAACCCCGAGGCCCTAGCCGCCAACCGCCGCTACATCGACCGCGACCTCAACCGCAGCTTTGCTCCGGATCTGCTGCAGGATCCCGCCCGCACGGAGCTGGAGGTGCAGCGGGCGCGGCAGCTGTTGGCCCAGTTCGGGCCCGAGGGCCATCAGCCCTGCAGCGTGGCCATCGACCTGCACAGCACCACCAGTGCCATGGGCAATTCGCTGGTGGTGTATGGCCGCCGCCCCCCCGACCTGGCTCTGGCGGCGGGGGTGCAGGCGCGGTTGGGCCTGCCGGTGTATCTGCATGAGGCGGATGCCGTTCAGACAGGGTTTCTGGTGGAGCGCTGGCCCACGGGCCTGGTGATTGAGGTGGGGCCAGTGCCCCAGGGGCTGGTGAGCGCCAGCATCTGCCGCCAGACCCAGCTGGCCCTCGAAGCCTGCCTGGCGGTGCTGGCGGAGGCCCGCGCCGGCCAGCTGCGGTTGCCGGAGGCCCTCTGTGTGCATCGCCACTGCGGCAGCGTTGATCTGCCCCGCCACGGCGATGGCACTCCGGCGGCCGCCCTGCATCCGCAGCGGCAGCATCGCGATTGGCGCCCCCTGGCGGATGGGGATCCGTTGTTCTGGTGTGCCGATGGCACGGTGACCCGCTTTGCGCCTGGGGCCATGACCCAGCCCAGCGGTGCGAATCCGGCGGCCCGTTGGCCGGTGTTCATCAACGAGGCGGCCTATGGCGAGAAGGGGATCGCCTTCAGCCTCTGCGTGCGGGAACGCTGGCCCTGTGAGCCCGGCTGGATCGACGCCCTGGCGGCCCTTTAGCCGCAGGCCCAGGTGCCCTGTTCCTTGGTGCAGGGCAGATCACTGCTGCTGCCATCGGCCCAGTAGATGCGCAGGCGATCGTCGGCGCTGCCCATCCGGAAGGTGAGCGACTTCACCGGTCCCGCCGGAGCCTTGCCCCCGCGGTCGGTGCTGTTGGGCCCACCGGGGGCATTGAGGCGCTGTTCCAGTTGCTGCAGCCGCAGCTCCAGGCGCTCCAGCCGCTGGCTGTCGTCGGCCCCCCGCTGGCAGCCCGCCAGCACCAGGGCAGCGGCCAGGGCGAGCAGGGGGGTGCGCATGGCGATAGGCATCAGTGGAGCACTCCTAGCAGTGCTGGGCTGCTTTGGCTGTTGATCTTTGCCGCCTTGAAATGCGCCCCGATTCGTTGACTCTTCCCCTCTCGGCGCGGTGATGGGCATCGCGGTGCACCTGCCGGGGCCCAGGGATCAATGGAATCGCGCAAAAGGAATGCTGCACAAGTGCTGTGCGCAGTCCTTGATGAACGGAATGGGAACGAAAAGCCGGTGACTGGATTTGAACCTGCGACCTACTGATTACGAATCAGTTGCTCTACCACTGAGCTACACCGGCAGCGTTGAGAAACTAGCATTCAGCCCAACGAGCAGTTGAGGCCGCGCCATGGCTGGTTCTGATCCGGCCCGCTCCGGCCGCGAGTCGCTGGATCCGGCCCTGCGGGCGCGCCTGTTGCAGGAGGCCCGCACCCCCTGGCGAGGGTTGCGGCGGGGCCTATGGCTCGCCTTCACCGCCTCCGGCGCCATCGGCCTCGCCACCATGGCCCTCCGGGCTTCCGCCGGCGAGCTCGTCGCCCTCAGCGACCTCGGCATCCAGGTCGGGGCCCTCGTGCTGTTCGGGGGCCTGCTCTGGTTCGACCGCAACCGCAGCGTCGACGACAACAACGGCTGAGTCGGCGTCGACGGGCTCCGCAGCTGCTGGTTCGGGTTGGGGTTCGGGTTCGGGTTCGGGTTCTGGCTCCGGCTGGATGACGGGCGCCGGTGGTGGTTCCGGCAGGTCCAGCGGTGGCAGCACGAGCAGCGGTAGCCCCAGGTTGAGGCGTTGCTCGGCCGCCTGGCTCTGCGTGAGCGGCAAGGTCTGTTCCACCTGTGCGGCGGAGCGGGTCAGCATCCACAGCGCCTGCACCAGCTGCTGCCACTGCCAGAGCATCAGCGCCAGCAGGGGCAGGGCCACCAGCAGCCCCACCAGACGCGGGCTGTTGTTCAGGGGCGACCAGGCCCAGGCCATGCCCGCCGCCGCATCCGACCACCACAGCAGCGGCAGCAGCAGCAGGCTGCCGCTCGCCGCCACCAGCTTCAGGGGCAGGGCCGTCTGCAGGGCGCTGAGGCGCAATTGATCGGGGCGCCGGCCCCGCAGGGGCACCTGCACCAGCAGCAGCGACCACAGATCGGGCGGCAGGCGCCAGAACAGCACCGCCGGCGCCAGGGCCCCCAGGGCCCAGGCCAGCACCCGCTCAAAACCAGGGAAGAGCCCCGGGTCAGACCCCGCCAGCACCAGCAGCAACGCCAGGGCCTCGAGGGGCAGGGCGGCCAGCCCCAGCAGCTGGAGCCACAGGAGCGGTTCGCGTCGTGCCGGATTCACGGTCTCGCGCTGCTGGAGGTCAGGTGCTCAGTGTGCGCCGTTGGGTCACCAGTTTGTAGGCCTCCACGCGATCGCCGTCCTGCCAGTTGGCGAAGCGATCGCAGCCGATGCCGCACTCGAAGCCCGTGGCCACTTCCTTCTGGTCGTCCTTGCCGCGGCGCAGGGAATCGAGGTCGCCCTCGAACACCTTCTCTTTGCCGCGCCAGACGCGCACCCGGCAGTTGCGCTGCAGCTTGCCGTTGGTGACGTAGCAACCCGCCACGGCGCTCTTGCCGATGCTGAACACGGCGCGCACCTCGGCTTCGCCCAGGCTCTCCTCCACCATCTCGGGCTCCAGCAGACCTTCCATGGCCATCTGGATTTCCTCGAGCAGCTTGTAGATCACGTCGTAGTCGCGCACATCCACACCGGTGGCATCGGCGGCCCGCTTGGCCCCCGGTGCCATCGAGGTGTTGAAGCCCACGATCACGGCGCCGGAGGCGGCGGCCAGGTCGACGTCGGTTTCGGTGATTTCGCCCGGTGCCGACAGCAGCACCCGCACCTGCACCTCCTCCTGGGGCAGCTGTTCCAGCGAGCCGAGGATCGCCTCCACGGAGCCCTGCACGTCGGCCTTGAGGATCAGGTTGAGCTCCTTGAGCTCCCCTTCGCTGGCCTGGCCGGACATCGACGCCAGCGACACCCGGCGGGAGGCCATCTGTTGGGCCAGGCGTGTGGCACGGGCTTCGTTGGCCCGATCGCCCACCACGGCGCGGGCGCTCTTCTCATCCGTGTAGACCTCGAACTCATCGCCGGCGGTGGGCACTTCGCTGAAGCCGAGGGCCTCCACGGCGTAGGAGGGGCCGGCCTCTTTGACGCGCTTGCCGGTGTCGTCCACCATGGCGCGCACCTTGCCCAGCACCGGACCCGCCGCCAACACATCGCCGGTGCGCAGGGTGCCGTTCTGGATCAGCAGGGTGGCCACGGGGCCCTTGGCCTTGTCGAGGTGTGCCTCGATCACGGTGCCCTTGGCCATGCGGTCCGGGTTGGCCTGCAGGTCCTCCACTTCGGTGACCAGCAGGATCATCTCCAGCAGCTTGTCGATGTTCTCGCCCTTGATGGCGCTCACCGGCACCATCACGGTGTTGCCGCCCCAGTCTTCGGCCACCAGCTCCTGGGCGGACAGCTCCTGCTTCACCCGATCCGGGGAGGCGCCCTCCTTGTCGATCTTGTTGATGGCCACCACGATCGGCACCTTGGCGGCGCGGGCGTGGCTGATGGCTTCCAGGGTCTGGGGCCGCACGCCGTCATCGGCGGCCACCACCAGCACGGCCACGTCGGTCACCTTGGTGCCGCGGGCCCGCATGGCGGTGAACGCCTCGTGGCCCGGGGTGTCCAGGAAGGTGATCTTGCGCTGCTCGCCGGCGTGGGGAACCTGCACCTGGTAGGCGCCGATGTGCTGGGTGATGCCCCCGGCTTCGCCGGCGGCCACGCGGGTCTTGCGGATGGCATCCAGCAGGCTGGTTTTGCCGTGGTCCACGTGGCCCATCACGGTCACCACGGGGGGGCGACGGATCAGGTGAGCCAGGTCGCTCGCCTCGATCATCTCCACCGTCTTGGCGGCGGCCGCCTCGACGTCGTCCTCGAGCACCGGCACGCCGAATTCATCGGACACCGTCTCGATCGCGGAGAGATCGAGGGTCTGGGTGACCGTGGCGATGATGCCCTTGAAGAAGAGGCTCTTGATGATTTCGGAGCTGTCGACGCCGAGGCGGTCGGCCAGTTCCTGCACGGTGAGGTTGCCTTCGGGCACCACCAGCATTTCGGGGCGCTGGGCCTTGGCTTCCCGGGCGGCCCGCAGCTCCATGGCGCGGCGGCGCTGGCGCTGGCGGGTGGTTTCCTTCTTGCGCTTGCGCGCCACCACCGTGGGCTTGGGTTGGGCGGCGGAGACGCTGCGGGGCTTGGCGGGGCGGGCCAGGGAGGCCTGCAGCACCATCGCCTCCTGCTCGCCGGCGAACCCACCGGTTTCGGCGGTGAGCGCGTCGTCGTTCTCGCCAATGATGTGAACCTTCTGGCGCTGCTTCTGCGGCGAGCGGCTGCGCAGGGCCTCGAGCTTGGCGGAGTCGTCCCAGTCGGGGCGGCGGGCCCGGCCGGGGGCCGGGGCCTGGGGCGTGCGGAAGTTGGGGCGGCGCGGGGCCGCGGGCGGCGTGGCCGTGGGGCGCAGGCCGTCTTCACCGGCGGCGGCACCATCGGCGCCGGCGGGGGCACCGGGGCGCCGCGGCGGCGGTGCCGCTGGCCGGGCGCCGGGCTTCTGCAGCTGCATCAGCTCGCCCGGTGCCACCGGCTTGCGCATGCCGGGCATGCCCGGGCGGCTCGGCGGGGCGGGACGGGTGCCACCGCTGGCGGGGGCGTTGCTATCGCGGCGGATCGGTTTGCCCACCAGTTCCACCTGGGGGCGAACCGGCGGTGCGCCCGGGCGGCCACCCTGGCCGGCGCGAACGGGGGCAGGGGCGCCGGGGCGGCTGGGCATCCCCGGCCGCTGGCTCAGGGAGGGGCGACCGGAGGGGGAAGCGGGGCGGCTACCGCCACCGGCTTGCCCCTGACCCTGGCCGCTCTGGGGGCGTCCCACCAGCTGGGGCCGCGCACCACCACCGGCGGCGGGGCGTACGGGGGCTGGCGCGCCGGGGCGCTGGGGAGCCGGGGCCGGCGGCCGACTGGGGGCACCGGTGATCGGCGGAGCCGGTTTGCGGGCGGGGGCAGCGGCGGCCGGTGCGGGCCGGCTCGGCGCAGGAGCGCCCGGGCGGCTGGGGGTGCCAGGGACGGGTTTGGCGGCGGCCGGCCGGGCCGGTGGGGCTCCGCTGGGTGCGGCGGCGGGGCGAGCCGGTGCGGCGGCAGCGGGTTTGTTGACCACCACGGCCGGCTTGGTGGCGATCACGGCCGGCTTGGCCGGCGCTGCCGGGGGTTTGCTGGTGGCCACCACGGGGGGCTTGGCGGCGGGCTTGGCCACCACCACCGGCGGCTTCGCGGCGGCGGGGGGCTTCGCTGGCGCCGGTCGGGCTGGGGCTGCCGGCGCGGTCACGGGCGCCGCAGCCTTCGGAGCGGCCGGTTTGGGGGATTCGGGGGCGGGGGTAGGCGCCGCTGCTTTTTTCACGGACAGGATCGACTTCGGAGCCGGGGCCGCGGCGGCGGCTCCGTTGCTACCCCCTTTGATCAGGCTGCGGATGCGGGCAGCTTCGTCATCGCTGATCGAGCTGCTGTGGCTCTTGGCCGCAATGGCCAGCTTTTCGGCGGCATCGAGCACGTCCTTGTTCTCAAGGCCCAAGTCCTTGGACAGCTCGTAAATCCTGACTTTGCCGCTGCTGGTCATTCAGTGCTCCAAGTGGTCGGGGGCAACGGGTGCCACCGGACCTCAACCCACGGTGAGGCCACTGTTCATCTTGCCTCAGCGCCTGCGGAAGGGGAGGCCTGCAGGCGCTGCTCCAATGCCGCGTAGATGGAATCTGCAACCTGGCATCGGAGTGCCTTCTGCAGTTTCTTGCGGCGTCTGGCCTCCTCGAGGCAGGTGTGGTCGCGGCACAGATAAGCCGACCTTCCCATCCCCTGGTCGAGGGCCAGTCCTCCGTGGGCCAGGCGGATGACCCGCCAGAGCTGCTGACGATCCAGCAGGGTCCGGCAGGTCACGCAGCGCCGGAGGACGCTGCGGCCACTCACCGGGCCTCGTCCTCGTCGCTGGCGGCTTCGGCCGCTGGTTCAGCCTCCGGTTGGGCGTCTACCTCGGGCTCCTGCGCGTACTCGGCGTAGTCCCCGTCGCCGTAGTCCTCCTCATCCTCCGGCAGCGGATACAGCTCCCGCAGGCGGGCATCCTCCTCGGCCCGGAGCACCTGCTCCGCCTCCATGCGCGCTTCGGCTTCCGCCTGCAGGGCTTCCTCCTCCTCACGCATGGCGATCAGTTCCGCCACCTTCTCGTCCTCGGAGGCCTGGTCGTACTCGGTGCTGTTCTTGATGTCGATCTTCCAGCCGGTGAGGCGGGCCGCCAGGCGCACGTTCTGGCCCTCGCGGCCGATGGCCAGGCTCAGCTGATCGGGCGGCACCAGCACGTGGGCGTGCTGGCCCTCGGGGTCCACCAGGCGCACCATCTCCACCCGTGCCGGGCTGAGGGAGTTGGCGATGTACTGGCCCGGGTCCTGCGACCAGCGGATCACGTCGATTTTTTCGCCGCGCAGCTCATTCACCACCTGCTGGATGCGGGAGCCGCGGGCGCCGATGCAGGCCCCCACCGGATCCACTTCCCGCTCCACGGAATCCACGGCCACCTTGGTGCGGGGACCCACGGACCGGCTGGGGGGATTGGCTTCGCGGGCCACGGCCACGATGCGCACCGAGCCCTCCTGGATTTCGGGCACCTCGTTTTCAAACAGGTACACCACCAGGCCGGCGTTGGCGCGGCTCACGAACAGCTGCGGGCCGCGGCGGGGCACCTCGCTCACCTCCTTGAGGAACACCTTGAAGGTGGCGTTGGCGCGGTAGTTGTCGTTGGGGAGCTGGTCGCGGCGGGGCAGTTCCGCTTCCACTTCGGGGCGGCCCAGGCCGCTGCTCACGGCCATGATCACGCTCTGGCGCTCGAAGCGGATCACCCGGGCGGTGAGCACGGGATCCTCCAGATCCGCGAACTCCTCCTGGATCATGCGGCGCTGGTGGTCCCGCAGCTTCTGGGCCAGCACCTGCTTGGTGGTGGCGGCGGCCATGCGGCCGAAATCCTCTTTTTCCGGGGTGACATCCAGCACCACGGTGTCGCCCACCTGGGCGTCCTCGGCCACCTGCATCACCTCGGCCAGGGCGATCTGGTGGTCTTCGCTCTCCACCTCCTCCACGATGATCTTGGAGGCCAGCACGCGGTAGCCCTCCTCGTCCAGGTCGAGGGCCACGTCGAAGTTGGAGAAGTAGTCCTCTTCGAAGGGGTCCTCGCTGATGCCCAGATACAGGGTGCGGCGGTACCGCTCATAACCCTTGAGCAGGGCCTCGCGCAGGGCCGCCTCCACCACGGGGGTGGGCAACTTCTTCTCTTCGCTGATGTCCTCGATCAGGTTTGCCAGACCGGGGAGCAGAACAAGGGCCATGGGGGGTGCGGGTGTCGCGGAAACGGATCGGGGGTCAGGCGTCGCTGGGGGTGATCAGACGAACGCTGATCACATCAGGCCGGGGCAGGCGAACGGTGCGACCGCGCACGTTCAGGTGCACGTTGCTGTCGTCGCGCTCCAGCAGCAGGCCCTCCCGTTCGGCCTCCGCGCCCGTCTTGGCGTCGCGATAGCGAACGCAAACCGGAAAACCACGGAAGCTGCGGAAATCGCGGTCGTCGCTCAGCTCTTCGCTGATGCCAGGACTGCTGATTTCCAGAACATAGGCCTCCTCCAGCAGGCCATCGGCCTCCAGAGCATCCCCCAGCACGCCGCTGAAGTTGGCGCAGTCATCCAGATTCACATCGCCCCCGTCGCCCAGGCGCAGCTGCACCTGAAGCGTCATGGGGATGCGATGGGTCAACAGCTGGAGGCCGCACAGCTGATACCCGGCATCGGTGGCCACCTGGCGAACCAGGTGCTCAAGGTCGGGAGTCAGGGGATGCGGCAAGGCCGGATCGGAGACAGGGGGACGGGCAGCCCGTCCGGCACCTGCAGGGATCTGCGTCCTGAGGGCCTGGGGTGGATGACCCACAGACAATCAGGGGTGCCCGCCGGGCACACCCTGAACTTAGGTGATCGCCGGTTCGGCCTCAGCCGCCCAGGGAGCTCAGGTCCACCGCCGGCGGTTCCATGTAGGCATCACCGGGCTTGAGCTCCCCGCGCAGGGCCGGATCCTGGTTGAGGCACTGGGCCTTCTGCTCATCGGTGCGCAGGTACTGGCACACCCGTGCCCAGAGCTTCGAGCGGGTGGATGGTGCCCCCTGGCTGAAGTGCACCTGATCCACGCCACCCACCAGCCCCTGGATTTCCACCTGGCACAGGGCGCAGCGTTGACGGGTGCCGGGGGGGATCGCAGCCATGCCAGCCATGCGCAGAGGGGGCAACTTAGGGCCAACCAGCCGCCGCCTCGGTGTGATCCATGTCCTGCAGCTGAGCGATCCGCACCTGTTGGCGGATCCCCAGGGCCGTTGCCGCGGTCGCGAGGCGTTGGCCTGCCTGCAGCACGGCTGGACCGCAGCCCTGGGGCAGTTGCAGGCTCCCCCCGATCTGCTGCTGATCAGCGGGGACCTCTGTCAGGACGAGAGCCTGGGGGGCTACGTGCGCCTGCGGGAGTGGTTGGAGCAGGCGGTGCTGCCCCTTGGCGTCACGGTGGCCCTGTTGCCGGGGAACCACGACCATCCGGGGCTGCTGCGCTGCGCCCTGGGGCGCACGGCCGTGCTCGCGCCAGGGGTTCTGTCGCTGCCGGGCTGGGGGCTGCTGCTGCTCAACAGCCATCGGCCCGGCGCCGTGGAGGGCTGGCTGGAGCCACGCCAACTGGCCTGGCTGGACACGCAACTGGCGGTCGCCGGTCCGCCGTTGCTGGTGGCC
This sequence comes from Cyanobium sp., assembly GCA_014191535.1. GTDB lineage: Bacteria > Cyanobacteriota > Cyanobacteriia > PCC-6307 > Cyanobiaceae > Vulcanococcus. The sequence goes on from BJHC01000009.1 coordinate 12,543, forward strand.
CTGCACCATCCGCCGCTGGCGATCGGTTCGCCGGAGCTGGATGCCATCGGTCTGCGCCAGGGCCCTGCGCTGCTGGAGCGCTTGTTGGCCAGCCCGCGGGTGCGGGGCTTGGTCTGCGGCCACGTGCATCAGCACTGGCAGGCGCTGCTGCCCCGGCCCGGTGGCGGTGATCCCCTGCCCCTGTGGAGCTGTCCCTCCACCCTGGCCTCATTCCAGGCTGTGCAGCCCTGCCCCCTGGGGCAAGCCGATCACCCCGGCGGTCGGCTGCTGCGGCTCGGGGTCGCGGGGGAGATCACCACCGAGCTGCTGCGTTGGATGCCTGAGCCAGCTGCCTAGCCTTTGACCCAACTTGCCCGGGCCTGCGTGCGCCGTGTCTTCGTCCTGCCTTTGCTGCTGCTGAGCCTGTGGCTGGCGGCACCGGCCTGGGCGGATGGCCTGGGGTCCGGCAGCAGCTTTGTGAGCGGGGCGGTGAAGAAGGTCGCCCCCGCCGTCGTGCGCATCGACACCGAGCGCAGCGTGCCCAAGGTGGGCCTTGACCCCTCCTTCAACGACCCACTGCTGCGGGAGCTGTTCGGGGATCAGCTGCCCCACAGCCGGGAGCGCGGCCAGGGCTCGGGGATCGTGATCGATGCCAAGGGTCTGGTGCTCACCAATGCCCATGTGGTGGAGGGGGCTGACCGCGTGGAGGTGACCCTGGCTGACGGCCGCGATGTGGAAGGCACCGTGCTCGGCAGCGATGCGATCACCGATCTGGCGGTGGTGAGCATCCCCCAGACCTCCGGCCTGAAGGCGGCCCCCCTGGGGGATTCCGAGCGCCTGGAGGTGGGCGACTGGGCCATCGCCCTGGGCACCCCCTACGGCCTGGAGCGCACGGTGACCCTCGGGATCGTCAGCAGCCTGCACCGCAACATCACCAGCCTTGGCTTTTCCGATAAGCGTCTCGATCTGATTCAGACCGATGCCGCCATCAACCCCGGCAATTCCGGTGGTCCCCTGATCAACGCCAGCGGCGAAGTGGTGGGCATCAACACCCTGGTGCGCTCGGGCCCCGGGGCGGGCCTGGGCTTCGCCATCCCCATCAACCTGGCCAAGGGGGTCGCGGCTCAGCTGGGCCAGGGTTCCACCGTGGTGCACCCCTACCTGGGGCTGCAGCTGGTGCCCCTCAACGCGCGCTTGGCCCGCGACAACAACGCTGACCCCAATGCCCTGCTGCAATTGCCCGAGCGCGATGGCGCCCTGGTGCAGCGGGTGCTGCCGGAGAGCCCCGCCGAGAAGGCGGGCCTGCGCCGCGGCGATCTGGTGGTGGCCGCCGCCGAACAGGCCGTGCCCGATCCGGCGGCCCTGCTGCGGTTGGTGGAGGCCTCCCAGGTGGGCGAGACCCTGCCGCTCACGGTGCTGCGCGGGGAACAACAGCTCGAGCTCGCGATTCGCCCGGAGGCCCTGCCCCACGCCTGAGCTACGGTCACGGCCCTGTTGCGGTGTGGTGATGTCGGATCTGCAGGATCAGATGAAGCGGGCGGTGGCGGCGGCCGCCACCGAGCAGATCCGCAGCGGCATGGTGGTGGGCCTGGGATCGGGCTCCACGGCCGCCCTGATGATCCAGGCCCTCGGCGCCAAGCTCAAGAGCGGTGAGCTCACCGACATCGTCGGCGTCACCACCTCTTTCCAAGGGGAAGTGCTGGCGGCGGAGTTGGGCATCCCCCTGCAGAGCCTGAACGCCGTCGACCGCATCGATCTGGCCATCGACGGGGCCGATGAAGTGGATCCCGCGTTCCAGCTGATCAAAGGGGGCGGTGCCTGCCACGTGCAGGAGAAGCTGGTGGCCGTGCGGGCTGAGCGCTTCGTGGTGGTGGTGGATGCCACCAAGCTCGTCGACACCCTCAACCTGGGTTTCCTGTTGCCGGTGGAGGTGCTGCCCGGTGCTTGGCGTCAGGTGCAGGCCCAGCTGCGGGCCATGGGGGGGGATGCCCAGCTGCGCATGGCCGTGAAGAAGGCTGGCCCCGTGGTCACCGACCAGGGCAACCTGGTGCTCGACGTCAAGTTCGCCGGCGGCATCAGCGATCCGGTCTCCCTGGAGAAGGAGATCAACAACCTGCCGGGGGTGCTGGAGAACGGCCTGTTCGTGAACATCACCGACCAGGTGCTGGTGGGTGAGATCACCGACGGCGTGGCCGGCGTGCGTGATCTGGTGAAGCGCTGAGGGCCTTCAGCCCAGCCGCCGCCGGACGGATTCGGCGTGGCTGTGCAGCCCCTCGCTGTCGGCCAGGGTGGTCACCGCCTGACCGGTGGCCTCCAGGGCCTGGCGGTTGAACTGGATCAGGCTGGTGTGGCGCAGGAAGGTCTCCACGCTCAGGGCCCCGGCGAAGCGGGCGGTGCCGGAGGTGGGCAGGGTGTGGTTGGGGCCCGCCAGGTAATCCCCCACCGCCTCCGGGGTCCAGGCCCCCAGGAAGATGGCCCCGGCGTTCTGAATGCTCTCCGCCAGGGGTTCGGGCCGTTCCACCTGCAGTTCCAGGTGCTCCGGCGCAAAGCGATCGCTGAGCCGGGCGGCGGTGTCCAGATCGGGGCAGACCACGATCAACCCCCAGTCGTGGAGCGCCTGGCGCGTGATTGCCGCCCGGGGGTGGCCCTCCAGTTGGGCGGCGATCGCCGCCGGCATTGCCTCGGCCAGTTCGGTGCTGGT
>BJHC01000010.1:0-6132 GCA_014191535.1 Cyanobium sp.
ATGGGCATGCCCGGGATGATGTGATCCCCGGGGCGACGACCAGCCCCACCCCCCTTACATGGCCCGCACCAAACGGGCGTGAATGCGGCAGACCGCGATGGCCTGCCGCGGTGGATCACTGCACAGTCGCCCCAGCTCCCGGTTGAGGGCCTGCAGGTCGTTCACGGACATCCCCACCATCGGAGTCGTGGTGAGCACCAGCCCCCCCAGGGCCACGGGCAGCAGGGAGAGCAGACGCGGAGTGGCCACGGCACACCTCCGTGAATGGGGCCGGTGAGACCGGCGAGACCACCCCAGTGTGTGGCGATTCCAGCGGCACTCCCCCAGGCTTCAGCTTCCCTTCGGAGCCGCCCAGATCCGGCTCTGGCGCTTGGATCTGTCCGTTGAGCCTAGAGCTGGCTTAGGTGCTGAGTTGGCGCCGATACGCAGCCACCTGCAGATCCACGCCGGTGATGGCGGTGCCCACCACCACCGCATCGGCTCCACCCTCCAGGGCCTGACGGGCCTGCTGGGGGCTGGCGATGCCGCCTTCGCAGATCAGCAGGGTCTCCGGGGGCAGCTGCTGCCGCAGCTGCGGCAACAGCCCCCAGGCGGGCGGCCTCAGATCGGCGGTGGCTTCGGTGTAGCCAAACAGGGTGGTGCCGACCCACTGGCAGCCCAGCTGGGCGGCCCGCACCCCATTGGCAACGCTGTCCACGTCGGCCATCAGCGGGGCATGCAGCTCCTCACGGGCCCGGCGGATCAGCGCCGCCAGATCCTGGCCCGCGGGGCGGGGGCGATCCGTGGCATCCAGGGCGATCACATCGGCACCGGCGGCCCAGACCGCCTGGATCTCCGCCCAGCCGGGGGTGATGTAGACGGGGCTATCGGCAAAGGTGCGCTTCCAGAGGCCGATGATCAGGGCCCCAGGGCAGCGGCGGCGCACGGCCCCGATGTGCTCCGGGCTCTCCAGCCGCACCCCCACGGCGCCGTTGTTGAGGCTGGCCTCCGCCATGGCCGCAATCACATCGTTGTGGCGCATGGGCGAACCTTCCGGCGCCTGCACCGACACAATCAAGCCGCCCTGAAGGCCCTGGCGATCAAGCGGCACGGCGGCGCTCCACCCGATCCGGTAGCCAGGAGCGCAGGCGGGCCAGCTCCGGGTTGGCTTTGGGAGGATTGGCCTTCACCGAGCTAGCCGGACTCGGCTGGGGCGTCACGGCAGGGGCCATCGCGGCAGGGGCCGTCGCGGCCTGACCATCGCGGCCCTGCCACCAGGCCATGGCCCCTGGATCGGCTTGCTGGAGGTCCAGCAGCAGGGCCTCCAGGGCTGGATGCCCGTGGCGATGCACCCACTGGCCCAGCAGCCGCTCCACCGCCAAGGGATCCCGTTGCGCCAGGGCCTCGCGCAACGCCCCAAGGTGGGCCTGGCGACGGGCTTGGGGAGACGGGGTTGGGGCGGGGCGCGGGGTCACGGCGGGGGATGTCAGGAGAGCTTGCGATCCAGCAGGGGACGGATCAGCAGAAACAGGCCCACCGCCAGCACCGCCAGCACCCCCAGGCAACCGCTGGCGGTGACATCCCCATAGGGGGCCTGCAACACCACGGCGGAGAGGGAGAACTGGCCCGCATAGGCGGCCCGAATCGGTTCAATCGCGAAGGTAAGGGGATTCACCGCCGCCAGCCACCCCAACCAGGGGGGCATGAACGACAGCGGCGCCAGGGCGGTGCTGGCGAACAGCAGTGGCAGGTTGGCCACGAAGATCACCGCGATCAGTTCGATGTGGCCGGGCAAGGCGAAGGCCAGGCCGAGGCTGAGGCCGGTGACGGCGAACACCAGCAGCAGCAGGGTCACCAGCACCAGCAGCAGTCCGCTGCCCCCGGGCCAGCCGTACCCCAGGGCGGCCGCGGTGGCCATGATCGCCAGGCTCTGCACCAGGCTCAGGGCCGTGATGTACAGCACCGAGGCCAGCACGATCGAACTGCGGGAGCGCAGCGGTGCCACCAGCAAACGGTTCAGAAACCCGAATTCCCGGTCAAACATCACCGGCAGCCCGGCATTGAGGGCGGCGCTGAAGGCGGTGAACACGATCACCCCCGCCCCCAGAAAGCGTCCATAACTGAGGCCATCAGGCAACAGACCGGCGGGGGCATTGGCGAACAGGGCCCCGAACAGCACCAGCCAGATCAACGGCTGCAGCACGCCGGCCACCAGGGTGGAGGGCCGGCGCAGCAGCTGCAGGAACAGGCGCCGGCAGAGGGCGAAGGTTTCCTGGGCCAGGTCCGCCGCCGCGGAGCGTGGGGGCTGCTGGCTGGCCTCGGGGCTGAGCAGGGACGGAAGGGCGCTGGTCATGACGGGGAAAACAACGGAACGGCGAGAACGGGCTGATCAGCGCATCGACTGCTTGCGCTCCGCCTTGGCATCACGGCTGCCGGCCACCGCCAGCTCCGCATCCATCAGCGTGCGGCCGGTGGCCTGCAGATAGACGTCATCGAGGCTGGGGCGGCTCTGGGCCAGGGCAAACACCGGCAGGTCGGCCTCGCTGAGCTGCCGGCGCAGCTGCTCCACCACGCCGTCGTGCTCCACCACCAGATTGAGGGAGTAGCCCTGGGCACGGTTCACCACCACCTGGCGCACCCCGGGGCAGCCCTGCACCAGCTGCTGCACCCGCAGGGCCTCGGGCTCATCGCTGAATTCCCGCACCCGCAGGGTCACCCGGTCACCCCCCAGGGCGGCCTTGAGCTCCTGGGGCCGACCGGCGGCGATCACGCGGCCGTCTTCGATGATCGCCAGGTGGTCCGCCAGGGCATCCACCTCCTCCAGGTAGTGGCTGCTGAGCAGCACCGTGGTGCCCTGATCACGCAGCTGCCGCAGCACCTGCCAGATGGCGGCACGGCTTTCGATGTCGAGGCCCACGGTGGGCTCATCCAGCACCAGCACCTGGGGACGGTGCAGCAGGCCGGAGGCCAGGTCGAGGCGCCGACGCATGCCCCCGGAATAGGTGCCGCAGCGGCGGTCGATCCAGCCCTCCATCCCCAGCAGGCCGATCAGCTCACGGATCCGTCCATCGCGCTGATCGCGGGGCAGGTGATACAGGTCGCCCTGCAGGGCCAGCAGCTCCCGGCCGCTGAGAATTTTGTCGAGCGCCACCTCCTGGGCCACATACCCCAGGCGCTCCCGCACGGCACGGGGATCGGCCAGGGCATCCAGGCCCGCCACCCGCACCACGCCACTGCAGGGGGCCAGCAGGGTGGCCAGGATCCGCAGGGTGGTGGTCTTGCCGGCCCCGTTGGGGCCTAGGAGTCCATACAAACTGCCCTGGGGCACCGCCAGATCGAGCCCCTGCAGGGCCTCCACGGCACGGTCGCCCTTGCCGAAGCGCTTGCGGACGTCCTGCAGCTCAATCACCGGACTGGCACCCGCACCCTGCACCGCTGTTAACCCCTTCGGCCCAACGAGGCTCGAATCTAGAAAGCTCACCCCACCAGGGGTGCCCCAAGGGTGGAGGCTGCACCGCCGGACCCCAGGAGCGCCAGCAGATCCAACCCCTGGCGGCTGAACTGATCCCCCGCCGGCAGGCGCGCCAACAGCAGCAGCAGGCAGAGGCCAAATAGATAGAGAATCGACCAGCGGAACAGCCCCTTGGCCCGCTGCAGGTCGTCCGGCTGACGGAGCAACCCCCAGGCCATCTGCAGCAGACGGGCGTTAACGGGCAACAGCAGCAGGCCGTAGAGCAATCCCCCACTGGGCAGGGTCCACACCCCCAGCAGGCTGAGCAGCACCGTGGCCCAGGCGTAGACGCTGATGCTGCGGGCGGTGACGGCACTGCCCTTGACCACCGGCAGCATCGGGATGCCAACGGCGCGGTAGTCGTCCTTCAACAGCAGGGCCAGAGCCCAGAAATGGGCCGGGGTCCAGGCCATCACCAGGGCGAACAGCCACCAGCTGCCAAGGCCAAGATGGCCGCTGGCGGCGGCGGCCCCCACCAGGGGCGGGATGGCTCCCGCCACCCCACCGATCACGATGTTTTGGGGGGTGCGGGGCTTCAGCAGCACCGTGTAGAGCAGCACATAGCTGCACAGGCCCAGCAGCGACAGGCTGGCCGCCAGGCAGTTCACGCCACCCACCAACAGGGTGGAGGCCGCCAGCGCCAGGGCCACGGCGATCGCGAAGGCGGTGCCCATCGACAACCGCCCCGAGGGGAGGGCGCGACCACTGGTGCGCAGCATGCGCCCATCCAGCTCCTGCTCCCAGAGGCAATTGAGCACCCCGGCGGAGGCGGCGGCCAGGGCACCCCCTCCGAGGGTGCAGGCCAGGCGCAGCGGCGGCAGGGGCCACCCCTCCGAGAGGGCCATGCCCCCGAGGGTGGTGGCCAACAGCAAGGGGATCAGCCGCGGCTTGGCAATCTCCAGCCAGGCCGGCAGCCGCACCTTGGCCCGGGAGGGAACCACCTGGTCACGGCTGAGGGGCACCGCCGCTGCGGCGCCCACGGCGGGAGCACTAACCATGACCGTTCAGGCGAGGGGCAAAGGACGCCAGAGCGCTGCGCACCACCAGGGCAGCCAGCACCGCCACCAGCAGGGCAGCGCCGATCTGATGGGCCACGGTGACGGCGGGAACGCTGAGGCTGAGGCGCAGGGCCAGCACCCCGAGCACGATCTGCCCCAGCACCAGAGCGGCTGCCAAGGCCGCCAGGGGCCGCTCCTGGGGACGCCGCCACAGGCTCAGACCCGCAAGCATCAGCACCATCAGCCCCGCCCCACGGGCGCCGAGCCGATGGGCCAGGAGCCAGCCACAGCCGTCACCGGAGGCCAGACAGGAGCCCGCCGCCCATTGGCTGGCCATCAACCCTCCGAGGGCGCACTGGGCCAAGACCACAAGCGCCACGGCTCCGGTGAGCCATGGCCAGGCGGACGCCAACCCCGGCTGAGGCTTCAGGGCATGCATCGGCTCCCCAGGAGCCACGAGCAGGGCCTGCGTACAGGCGCTGAGCAGGGCCACCAGCAACAGGGCCGTCACCAGATGGGCGGTGACCACCGAGAACGGCAACAGCAAGGTGACCGTCAGGGCCCCCAACAGACCCTGCAGGGCCACCAGGGCGGCAGCAGCCAGGGTGAGACCGGGAAGGACCGCAGGCAGCTGGCGACGGCACCAACAGCTCACCGCCGCCAGCACCACCAGCCCCACCCCCACCACGAAGGCGTCGAGGCGGTGAAACCACTCCAGGAACACCTGCAGATTCATCTGCCGCCCGGGCAGCAGCGAGCCATAACAGAGCGGCCAATCCGGGCAGGCCAGGCCGGCCTCCATCACACGGGTGGCACCGCCAATCGCCACGAGGGCCACGAGAGCCACCAGCAGATGGGCGCTGAGGGCCGCGAGGCGTCCCCGCAGCGGGCTTGCCGAACCCAGTCCGGTGGTCGTCATGGGCCACTCCTACCGCGACTCAAATCACGCTAACGATCGGATTCGGCTTGGGTGAACGGTGTGTTCGGCAGCGCCAAGAGCGATACCAATAGTGATGTTTCGGTGAGCAATCCCACACCCCACAGCCCCAATTGCTGCAAGCGACGACAACGCCGCACCGCCAGGCGCAGATCTCCCTAGCCTGCGGCCATCAGCATCGGGGCCCATGCGGATTCCCGCCGCCATCTTGACCCTCCTGGCCGGCATGGCCCTTGTCCTCACAGGGCTTTGGGTGGGGCAGAACATCAACCTGCTGCCAGAGGATGCCAGCCTCAACGCACCGGTTTACGACGAACTCTTCAAGGTTCTCTTCAGCATTGGCACCATCCTGTTGATCGGGATTGCCGGTCTGATTGTTTACAGCCTGGTGCGCTTTCGGCGTGTCAGCGGTGACCACGGCGATGGAGTTGCCATCGAAGGCAATCTGCCACTGGAAATTCTGTGGACTGCCATCCCCGCCGTCGTGGTGCTGTTCGTGGGGATTTACAGCTACGACATCTACGACCGCATGGGCGGCATGGCCCCGCTCAACGACCACGGCATGCATGCCATGCACGGCGATGCGGCGGAGAGCCGCACCTGGGCGGGCATCAGCCCGGTGGCCCAAGGCGCAGACGCCAGCGAACCGACCCTGCCGGTTGAGGTGACGGCCATGCAGTTCGCGTTCATCTTCCCCCACCCCGAAG
>BJHC01000010.1:6142-14074 GCA_014191535.1 Cyanobium sp.
CACCAGTGGAGAACTGCATGTGCCGCTGGGGCAACCCGTGGCCCTGACGATGAAGGCCAACGATGTGATCCACGCCTTCTGGGTGCCCCAGTTCCGCCTCAAGCAAGACATCATTCCGGGCCAACCCACCCTGCTGAGCTTCACCGCCACCAAGCCCGGTCGCTATCCGATTGTCTGCGCAGAGCTCTGCGGCCCGTATCACGGCGGCATGCGTTCCACCGTGATCGTGGACGAACCCCAGACCTTTGCCGACTGGGTGGCTCAGAACAGTCCAGCGCCCGCCCCCGCAGCCCCGACGGCCATTCAGTCATGACCCTGACCCTCTCACCGGCGAGTCCACCCCCCGCATCCCTGCAACCCCAGGGTTGGCTCCGGTACCTGAGCTTCAGCACCGACCACAAGGTGATCGGTCTGCAGTACATGGTGTGCGGCTTTCTCTTCTATCTGGTGGGTGGGGCCCTGGCGGGGGCGATCCGCACGGAACTGCTGACGCCGATTTCCGATTTCCTGCCACGGGAGACCTACAACGAGGTGCTCACCCTGCACGGCACGGTGATGATCTTCCTGTGGATCGTGCCGGTGGTGAATGGCGCCTTCGGCAACTACCTGATCCCCTTCTATGTGGGGGCGCGGGACATGGCCTTCCCCCGCCTCAATGCGGTGGCCTTCTGGTTGATTCCCCCGGCGGGCCTGTTGCTAATCAGCAGCTATTTCATCGCCAGTGCCGCCCAATCCGGCTGGACGGCCTACCCGCCGCTGAGCCTCACCACGCCCGCCACCGGCCAGATCATCTGGATTCTGAGCGTGCTGCTGCTGGGAGGCAGCTCCATCTTCGGCGGCATCAACTTCATCGCCACGATCCTGAAGCTGCGCCGGCCCGGGCTGAAGTTGATGCAGCTGCCGATGTACTGCTGGGCCATGCTCGGCACCAGCATCCTGGTGGTGCTCTCCACGCCCGTGCTGGCCGGCACCTTGGTGCTGCTCAGTTTCGACATCATTGCCCACACCGGCTTCTTCAACCCCTCCCTGGGGGGCAATGCCGTGGTGTATCAGCACCTGTTCTGGTTCTACTCCCATCCGGCCGTCTACATCATGGTGCTGCCGGCCTTCGGGCTGGTGAGTGAAATCCTGCCGGTGCATGCCCGCAAGCCCCTATTCGGGTACACCACGATGGTGTATTCGATCATGGGCATTGTGTTTCTGGGCCTGATCGTCTGGGCCCACCACATGTTCACCAGCGGCACGCCTCCCTGGATGCGGCTGTTCTTCACGATCGCCACCTCCTTCATCGCCGTACCCACCGGCATCAAATTCTTCAACTGGCTGGCCACCCTTTGGGGAGGAAAGATTGCCCTCAACAGCGCCATGCTGTTTTCCTGCGGCTTCATCTTCAACTTCGTGTTCGGGGGCATCACCGGCGTGGCCCTGGCCCAGGTGCCGTTCGACATCCACGTGCACGACACCTACTTCGTGGTGGGCCACTTCCACTACATCGTCTACGGGGGCACGGTGTTTGTGATCTTCGCCTCCATCTACCACTGGTACCCGAAGGTCACGGGCCGCCTGCTGAATGAACCTCTGGGTCAGCTGCATTTCCTGCTGACCTTCATCGGCTTCAACCTCTGCTTTGCACCACAACACTGGATGGGGCTCAATGGCATGCCCCGCCGGGTGGCGGAATACGACCCCCAATTCGAACTGATCAACCAGGTGAGCAGTGTTGGCGCCCTGTTGATGGCGATCAGCACCCTGCCGTTCCTGATCAACGTGGTGCTGAGCGCCTATCGCGGTGCCCCCGCCGGCGACAACCCCTGGAATGCCCTCACCCCGGAGTGGCTCACCACCTCGACGCCGCCGGTGGAGAACTGGCATGGGGAGCCACCCCTGGTGCACGAGCCCTATGGCTACGGCGTGGAGCCCGGCGAACTGAGCCTGGCGGCCACCAGCGGCCGGGAGATCTGGGCCGTGGGCGATCCCGACCGCAAACCCTGAGCGCAGCCGTTCCCCTCGCACAGCCCCCATGACCAGCCTCAGCAGCAACCCCGACCAGCGCAGCGAAGCGCTGGAAGCCCAGGGGGGAGAACACCAGGGTGCCGAGCACCACGGTGATTACCGCATGTTTGGGTTGGCCACCTTCCTGGTGGCGGACGGCATGACCTTCGCCGGATTCTTTGCCGCGTATCTCACCTTCCGCGCCGTGAATCCCCTGCCATCCGGCGCCACCTATGAGCTGGAACTGCTGCTGCCCACGATCAACACGGTGATCCTGCTGGTGAGCAGCTTCACGTTCCACCGGGCCGGCGCGGCCCTGCGGCAGAACGACATCAGCCGTTGCCAGCGCTGGCTGCTGATCACCGCAGCCCTGGGGTTCAGCTTCCTGGCGGGGCAGATGAAGGAGTACTTCAGCCTGCCCTTCGGCCTCACCGACAACCTGTTCGCCAGCACCTTCTATGCGATCACGGGCTTCCACGGTCTGCACGTGACCCTCGGCGGCTTGATGATCCTGATCGTGTGGTGGCAGAGCCGCCGCGGCGGGCGGGTGAGCAACGGCGACCATTTCCCCCTGGAGGCGGCCGAGCTCTACTGGCACTTCGTGGATGGCATCTGGGTGGTGCTCTACGGGATCCTCTATTTGCTCTGAGCGGCCGCAGCACGGATCGCATCCAGGGCAAGCCGCCGATTCAGCGGGCCGGAGATCAAGCTGCAAAAAGCTGAATCTTTTCGTTCAAATCTGCCCTTGCCGAAGTTCGTGAGCGATCGGCACAATCGGGCCAGCAGCTCTCAGCTCCACCGGTGTTCGTCGAAGAGAAAGTCAGCGCTCCACCGCAGATGCTGGAGGGCAAGGCCCTGCTCGACAGAGCCCGCTCCCTTAGCAATCGCCCGGAAGATCAGATCGCCCGGGCCTGCGGCTATGTGGGGCCCAGCGGCCGACTGCTCAAGAAAAGCTTCTACCGGGCCCTGATCGAGGCCAAGGGCTACAGCCTGCCCAGCCACAGCGCAGGTGGTGGTGGCGGTGGGGGCGGCAGCCGCGGCCGGCAGGCTGAATTCCGCACGCGGGTGCACGGCAACGGCAACCTGTTGATCGGCCACGCCTACACGCGGCGCATGGGGTTGGAGCCGGGCCAGGAATTCAAGATTGAAATCCACAAGGAAACCGGCGCCATCTGGTTGCTGCCCATGGAGGAGGGAGCCTCCACGGACAGCTGAACGCGATCAGCGCTCCGGTTCGTGGAAGGCGGCGCTGAACACCAGCAGATCCACGCCGCTGAACAGGAAGCTGATCCCCACCAGGATGCCGAGCACCGTGAGCAGGCCGCCGGCCTTCATGGTGATGATCAGCAGCCCCAGGATCAGGGTGACGATGCCGTTGGCCAAACCCCAGCCCCAACCGGCCATCTCCCGGTGGGACAGGGACACGATCGTGGCCACCACCCCCTCCACCAGGAAGACGATCCCGATGGCAAAGGCCAGGGCCGCCACCTGGGTGGCCGCGGGCACCAGGCCGGCACTGAACTGCTGAATGATCCAGCCGCCGGTGACCACAAACAGGGTGGACACCACCAGGCGCCAGAAGCAGTGCCAACGGCTGAGGCGGCGGGAACGGTTGAGCCCATTCACCCAGCCGACGATGCCCCCCACCAGGAACGCGAGCGCCACCACCACGGTGACCCAGGCGGAGGCAATCACCGGGAACAGCAGCGCCAGCACCCCGAGCACCAGCAGCAGGATGCCCTCCGCCACGGTGAAACTGCGCAGGGAGCCGAGGCCGGACTCGGCTCGATCGGACGTCATGGGCGTCGTCGAAAACAACACCCCCGGACCCTATTCAGCGCGATCGCAATCGTCAGCGGTCGTCGAGGATTTGCAACGTCAACCCCAGCCGTGTTCCGCCAGCCAGGCCGCGGTGAGCGGCGACGCCGGCCCCTCGGCAGCGGAGCCCTGGGGTGCCGTCTGCCGCAGCAGCCGCTCGGTGTATTTCGCCAGCAAATCCGCCTCCAGATTCACCGCGTCGCCGGGGCGCAGCCGCCGCAGGGTGGTGGCACCCCAGGTGTGCGGGATCACGGCAATCCAGAAGTCCGCACCGTCGTCGCTGCAACCGGCCACGGTGAGGCTGATGCCATCCACCGCCACGCTGGCCTTCTCGCAGATGTAGCGGCCATAGCTGGGGTCATCCCAGCGCAGGCTGAGGCGCCAGGAGGCCGGCTGCTGCTCCACCGCCACCACCGTGCCCAGCCCATCCACATGGCCGCTCACCAGATGCCCCCCGAGCCGATCCGCCAGGCGCAGGGCGGGCTCGAGATTCACCCAACCGCGGTGCTGGGCCTTGGCCGCCAGGGTGGTGCGCCCCAAGGTTTCCTCGCTCACATCCGCCTGAAAGCCCTGGGGGGAGCAGGCCGTCACCGTCAGGCACACGCCATCCACGGCCACGCTGTCGCCCAGCTGCAGGCTGGCGGGATCCAACACCGAACCGGCGGGGATCTGCAGCGCCACCCCCGTGCCCGTCCGTTGCAGCTGACCCACGGCCTGCACCAACCCGGTGAACATGCAGTGCCCCGCCCAACCCTGGCCATAATCGGGCAGAACGGCCTGCGGGCAAGCGATGGTTGAGATGCGCGTGGCCGGCATTGCCCTGGACGCGGCCAGCCGCAGCCCGATCGTGCTGCTCCGGGATCCCTCCGGCCGCCGCCAGGTGCCGATCTGGATCGACCAGGCCCAGGCCCAAAACATCATGGCTGGCCTGAGTGAACAGCCCCCGCCGCGGCCCCTCAGCCACGACCTGATGGCCCAGCTGCTGGAGGCCGGCGGTCTCACCCTGGAGCGGGTGATCATTCACACGATCGAGGACAGCACCTTCCGGGCGGTGCTGAAGCTCAACCACGGGGATGGCGAGGCCATCGAACTGGATGCCCGCCCCAGTGATGCCATTGCCCTGGCCCTGCGCACCGGCAGCGGCATCTGGATGCTGGAGGAGGTGGTGGCCGACGCCTCGATCCCCGTGGATGCGGAGGCCGATGCGGAGGACGACGCCGATTTCCGCCGCTTCCTCGACCAGGTGAGCCCCGCTGAACTGGTGCGGCAGATCAGCCGTGCCCGCAGCGAGGCCAGCTCAGAGGAGCCCGACGACGGCGCCGACGAAGAGCCCAGCGAACCCGCCGGAGACGACACCCCTGGCTGAACCCAGACCCTTCGGCCGCGGGCCCGCCGTCTCCGCCTTTTGCCTGGGGACCATGCGGGCCACCGGCAGCCCGCAGCAGATGGCAGCCGTGCTGGCGGCGGCCCTGGAGGCGGGGATCTGGCACATCGAAACCGCCCCCGCCTACGGACCGGCGGAGGGGTACCTCGGCCAGGCCCTGCGCGGCCTGGAAACACAGTGGCCCGAGCGCCATCGGCAGCTGGTGCTCACCAGCAAATTGCTGCCGGGGTGCAGCCTGGAGGAGGGCCAGCGGCAGCTGCGGCAGATCCTCGAGCGGCTCGGGGTACCCCGGCTGCACAACCTGGCGATCCATGGCCTCAACCTCCCCGAGCACTGGCACTGGGCCAGCGCCGGCCCCGGTGGGGAGTTGCTGCGCTGGGCCGTGGGGGAGGGGCTGGTGGGGCAGGTGGGGTTCTCCAGCCACGGCAGCAACGAGCTGATCGAACGGGCCCTGGCCGGTGGGCAGTTTCACTTCTGCAGCCTGCATCTGCACCTGTTTGACCAGACCCGTCTGCCTCTGGCGCGGGCGGCCCTGGCGGAGGGCCTCGGGGTGCTGGCCATCTCCCCGGCCGACAAGGGCGGCCGGCTCTACGACCCACCGCCGCAGCTGCTGGCGGACTGCGCCCCCTTCCATCCGCTGGAGCTGGCCTACCGCTTCCTGCTCGACCAGGGCATCTCCACCCTCAGCCTGGGGGCCGCCCAACCCAGTGATCTGGCCCTGGCCCAGGCCATGGCGGGCCCGGAAACAACCGACGGCCCCTGGCTGAGCCCGCAGCAGCAGCAGGCCCTCGAGCGGCTGGCCAGCGCCGGCCAGGGCCGACTGGGGCTGGAGCGCTGCGGCCAGTGCCGCGCCTGCCTGCCCTGCCCCAACGCCGTGCCGATCCCGGAGCTGTTGCGCCTGCGCAACCTGGCGGTGGGCCATGGCCTGCAGGCTTTTGCCGAAGAGCGCTACAACCTGATCGGCCGGGCCGGCCATTGGTGGGAAACCGTCGACGCCAGCGCCTGCAACCGCTGCGGCGATTGCCTGCCGCGCTGTCCGCTGCAGCTGCCGATCCCCGAGCTGCTGGCGGATACCCACCGGCGCCTGGCGGCCCCGCCGCGGCGACGGCTCTGGGGCTGAACCCAGAGCCGCATCGGCTCAACCGGCCGCCATGGCGCCATCCCACAGGGCCTGCCAGCGCCGCTGCTCCGTGGGGCTGAAGGGCGGCAGGTTGCTGCATCGGGCCAACACGGCCGGCGGCGGCAACAGCAGGGGCCGCAGCCGTTGCGGCCAGCGCGCCAGGGCCGGTTGCAGCCGCTGGGGCGGCAAGGGCGGCACCCAGCCGGCCGCCAACAGCCGGTCCAGCAGGGGCAACGTCAACCCATCGCGGAGCCATTCGAGCGGCAACGGCGCGGACGTGTCGCCATCGGCGGCCAGCTGCAGCAGCAGCTGCCAGGAGAGGGGTGATCCGCTCTCCGGCAACAGCGCCTCAAGACGCGGATCCCGCAACAGCAGCGGCAGGGCCCGCTGGCTGGGCACCACGGCGGCATCCGCCTCACCGGCCAGCAGCAGCTGCACCCCATCGCGCTCATCGAAGGCGAGGGCCTGGCGCAGCAGCTGCGCCAACTGATCCGGCAGCCGCGGATCCTCCAGGGCCGCCGGGTCCGCCGGGGCCAGCCCCAGTTGCCGCAAGGCCAGATCGATCACCACCCGCGGGCTGGAGGGGAGCACCAGGCGCCGCCGCAGACTCGGATCCAGCAGCAACGACCACCCCTCCTGGCGGCGGCGCAGCAGATCGGGGCGGTTGCGCAGCAGCAGCACCCAGGTGCCAAAGGCCCAGGGGAACGCCAGGGTGGGAGCCCCTTCTGGAGCAAACAGGCGGCTGGGGGACGCCGCAAGTGGAGCCAGCTCCCGCAGCAACCCCTCCACCGCCAGGGGCCGCAGACGGGCGCGCTGCAGCTGCTGGGCCCAGCCGTCCCCAAGGGCCACGAGGGTGGTGGCCGGCTGTGGGCTGGCGCTGGCCTGCAGCACGGCCTGGGGGGTCTCCAGGGGCCGGGGTCGCCAAGGCTCGGGCAGGGCCTTCAACCAGGCCGCCGGCAGCTGACCGCGCACCAGCAGCAGCTGCGGTTCCGGCCCGCCGCCCCCCAGCCAGCGGCAGCTCCCCAAAGCGGAAGCCCCCAGCAGCGCTCCGCCGCCAGTGGCCAGCTGCAACAGGCGTCGGCGGCTCAGCACAGCACGATCCTCCATCGCTCGACCCTAGGAACGCAGGGCAGCGCAGGCCCGGTCGCAGGCCTGCGCCAGCTCCAGGGGGCTGCGGCCGCTCAGCTCCCACAGCAGGGCCAATCCGCCGGCCCCCACCCCCTCCTTCACGTAGCCCTGCTCATAGGCCAGCAGTTCGGGGGCCCTGCAGCCCTCGAAACGCAGCGCGCTGGCGAAGGCGAGCGGGGGTTGCCCCCAGCGCTGCCCCATCCGCTCCAGCAACAGCCCCAGATCACTGGTCGCCTCGCCCGCCACCCAGGCGGTGGTGCCGATGGCCGCCTGGGCCCACAGCGGGGGGCGACGCTCAGGGGGTGTCAAAGCCACGGCCAGGGCCAGCACCGCCGCCATCTGACTGCCCCCCGCCAGCAGCAGGGGCAGCTCCGCCTGGGCCGCCCCCTGCAGCAGCCCCGCCGCCAGGGCCTGCATGGGATCCCCCACCGCCGCCAGCACCGCCTCCGGCGACGCACCGCCCGCCAACCCCAGCCCCGCCGCCGCCAGG
>BJHC01000011.1 GCA_014191535.1 Cyanobium sp.
GTGGCCACCACCAGGGCCAGCACCAGCCCACGCCCCGCAAACCGCATGCGGGCCAGGAGATAGGCCGCCAGGGAGCAGAACAGCAGGTTGGCCAGCACCGCCAGGCCACTCACCACCGTGCTGTTGAGCAGGTACGCCACCATCGGGTTGTCGTTGAACAACCGCCGGTAGGCATCCAGGCTCGGTTGGCTCGGCAGCAGCGCCGGCGGCATCGTGAAGATGTCCTCGGCGGGGCCCTTGAGTGAGGTGCTCACCAGCCAGAACAGCGGCACCAGCATCGCCAGGGCGATCAGCAACAGCAGCGCCAGCTGCAACGCACTGGCGGCCAGGCTGCGGGAACGGCCGCTGATCGGCTCAGCCATCAGAGGCGGGGGCGATCGGCCGGGGTCAGATCCCCCACCGGCAAGGGTGCCTTCTGGGGGTGCAGGGGGGAGCGCTGGCTGCCGGCCACCAGGCGATTGAGGGCATTCACGAACGCCTGGGCCGCGGCCACCACGATGTCGGTGTCCGCCGCATGGCCGGAATACAACACCCCATCGGCCCGCAGACGGATGGTGACCTCCCCCATGGCATCGATGCCTTCCGTCACCGACTTCACCGAGAACTCCACCAGCTCGTTGGGCACCCGCGCCAGCTGGTTGAGGGCCTGGCACACCGCATCCACTGGACCGGTGCCGATGGAGGCCTGGGTGAGTTCAGCCCCATCGCTGTTCAGCAGGGTGACGGTGGCGGTGGGCTGCAGGTTGGTGCCGGTGCTCACCTGCACCAGCTTGAGGCTGTAGCGGGCCTGGGCCTGCTGCTGCACCTGCTCGCTGACGATCGCCTCCAGGTCACGGTCGGAGATCTCCCGCTTGCGGTCCGCCAGCTCCTTGAAGCGGGCGAAGGCGTCGTCGAGGTCGTCGCGCTCGAGGGTGTAGCCCAGCTCCTCCAACCGCGCCCGGAAGGCGCTGCGGCCGCTCAACTTGCCCAAGGAGATGCGGTTGTCCGCCAGGCCGATGGTGCGGGCGTCGATGATCTCGTAGGTGAGGCGGTTTTTGAGCACGCCGTCCTGGTGGATGCCGCTCTCGTGGGCGAAGGCATTGGCCCCCACAATCGCCTTGTTGGGCTGCACCGCCATGCCCGTGAGGTTGCTCACCAGGCGCGAGGTTTTGTAGATCTCCTCGGTGCGCACACCGGTGAGCGGCTCGGTGCTGTCGGCGGACCGCCCCAGGAAGGGGTTGAAGTAGCTGCGGCGCACGTGCAGGGCCATCACCAGCTCCTCGAGGGAGGCGTTGCCGGCCCGTTCACCGATGCCGTTGATGGTGCACTCCAACTGGCGGGCGCCGTTCTTCACCGCCTCCAGGAAATTGGCCACCGCCAGGCCCAGGTCGTTGTGGCCGTGCACGGAGATCACCGCCTGGTCGATGTTGGGCACATGGCGGTTGATGCCGTCGATCAGGGCGCCGAATTCCGCTGGGGTGGTGTAGCCCACCGTGTCGGGGATGTTGATGGTGGTGGCCCCGGCGGCGATGGCCGCCTCGATCACCTGATACATGAACTCCGGGTCGGAGCGGCCGGCGTCCTCACAGGAGAACTCCACGTCCTCCACCAGGGAGCGGGCATAGGCCACCATCTCGCCGGCGATCTGCAGCACCTCGGCGCGGCTCTTGCGCAGCTTGTGCTCCAGGTGGATGTCGCTGGTGGCGATGAAGGTGTGGATGCGCTTGCGGGCGGCGGGCTCCACCGCCTCGGCACAGGCCTTGATGTCGCCCCGGGCCGCCCGGGCCAAGCCACAGATCACCGGACCATCGGCGCTGCCCACGCTGGCGGCGATGCGCTGCACGGCGTTGAAATCCCCGGGGCTGGCGAAGGGGAACCCGGCCTCGATGATGTCCACCCCCAGGCGCGCCAGCTGCTGGGCGATCGCCAGCTTCTCCTCCAGGTTGAGGCTGGCGCCAGGGGATTGCTCCCCATCGCGCAGGGTGGTGTCAAAAATCAGTACCCGGCCGGGGTCGCGGGCCATGGCGAGTTCAACGCGGAGTGGTTATGAGTTAGAGCCAGTCTAAGGCTGGGCCTGGCCGTCGGCCTTCTCCAGGGCGGGGCGCAGGTCGTTGAGATCCACGAAGCGGTCGGCGGCGTTGCGCAGCTCCCGCGGCACCATCCCATCGGTGCTCATCAGCACCACCTTCACCCCCTTGATGCGCAGCACCTCCAGCAGGCGCTCCAGATCACGGCTGCCGCTGAGCAGCCACAGCTCATCAATGCGGTGGGCAATGGCCAGCAGGTCGATGGCGATCTCCACATCGAGATTGGCCCGGCCGTACTGGCGCTGATCCGGATCCTGACCAAACTCCCGCAGCGGCTTGGCGCGCACCGTGTAGCCCAGGCTGGTGAGGGCATCGCGGAAGGGCCGCTGGTCGGTGGGGTCCTTGAGGCCGGTGTACCAGAAGGCGCCGGCGATGTCGGCACCGGGCCGGGAGGCGGCATGGGCCAGCAGCCGGCGCGGATCGAAGAACCAGCCCAGCTTCTGCTGCACGTAAAACATGCTGTGGCCGTCCACCGCCAGTGCCAGCTCCATCGCCTCGCTCCCGTTGGCCCGAGCCTAGAAGCTGCGCCTAGAGTCGCCCCACTGCGAGCCGAGCCCTTGGCCACCGGCGACCTGGCGCTGGTCCTGCACGCGCACCTCCCTTACGTGCACTCCAGTGAGCCCGGCTCCCTGGAGGAGGACTGGTACTTCCAGGCTCTACTCGAGTGCTACCTGCCCCTGCTGGAGGTGCTCGAGGGCGCCGCGGCCGATCCGCTGCAGCGGCCGCGGCTGAGCATGGGGCTCTCCCCCACCCTGCTGTCGCTGCTCAGCAACGCCGAGCTGAGTGCGCGCTTCGGCCCCTGGCTGGCGGTGCGCCAGGAGCTGTTGCTCCAGGCCCCGGCGGGCCACGCCAACGCCGCCGCCAACGTGGCCCAGCTGCTGAGCCGCGCCAGCCACGCCTGGCAACGCTGCGGCGGCGACCTGTTGCCGCGCTTTCAGCGGTTGCAACAGGCCGGGGTTCTGGATCTGCTCACCTGCGCCGCCACCCACGGCTACCTGCCGCTGCTGCGCGACTCCCCGGAGGCGGTGCGGGCCCAGCTGCTCACGGCCGTGCGGGAGCACCAGCGGTTGCTGGGGGTGCGCCCCCAGGGGATCTGGCTGCCGGAATGCGCCTTCTACGAAGGGTTGGATCGGCTGCTGGTGAGCTGCGGCCTGCGCTACGCCATCCTCGACGCCCACGGCCTGCTGCATGGCCAACCGCGGCCCCGTTATGGGGTGTATGCCCCCGTGTGCACCCCGGCGGGCATGGCCTTCTTCGGCCGCGACAGTGAGTCCACCCTGCCGGTGTGGAGTGCCCGCGACGGCTACCCCGGCGACGCCAGTTACCGCGAATTCCACCGCGACCTGGGCTGGGATCTGCCCGCCGGCGAATTGGAGCAACGCGGCATCCCCTGCCCGCGGCCCCTGGGGCTGAAGCTGCACCGGGTGTCGGGACGCGACTGCAGCCTCGACGCCAAGCAGCCCTACGAGCCGGGCGAAGCCCAGGCCCGCGTGCGGCGCGATGGCCTGCATTACCTGCAGGGCCGCGCCCAGCACCTGCAGCGGCTGCAGGGGGCCATGGACCGCCGCCCCCTGCTGGTGGCCCCCTTCGATGCGGAGCTGTTCGGCCACTGGTGGTACGAGGGGCCGCAGTTTCTGGGCGAACTGTTCCGCCAGGCCCCGGACCAGGGGGTTGCGTTGGTGACCCTCAAGGAAACCCTGAGCCGCGGCGATGCGCTGCAGCTCTGCCAGCCCTCCCCCTCCAGCTGGGGGCAGGGGGGCTATCACAACTACTGGCTCAACGACAGCAATGCCTGGGTGATTCCGGAGTGGAACCGCGCCTCCCGGGCGATGGTGGAGCGGGTGAGCCGCGGTGTGGGCAGCGAAGCGGCCCGGGAGCTGCTGGATCAGGCCGGCCGCGAACTGCTGCTGGCCCAAAGCTCCGACTGGAGCTTCATCCTGCGGGCCGGCACCACCACGGATCTGGCCCGGGAGCGCATCCAACGGCACCTGGGGCGGTTCTGGACGCTGCTGCAGGCCATCGACGGCAGCGAGCCGCTGCCGGAGGGCTGGCTGGAGGAGGTGCGGCGGGAGGATGCCCTGTTCCCCTTGCTGAATGCGGCGGATTGGACCCGCCTGCCGGCAGCGCCTCCGCCCCCATGACAACGCTGCCGCTGCCCCGGGCCCTCACCCCGCAGGAGCAGACGCACCTGCTGGAGGGCGCCCTGCCGGCGCCGCAGGGATTTGAACGCAACCTGGCCAGCCGCGGCCAAGCCGCGCCCACCCGCAGCCCCCTGCGGGTGCTGCAGCTCAACCTGGGCCGGCTGTGCAACATGCGCTGCAGCCACTGCCATGTGGATGCGGGCCCCCACCAGGGCCACACCCTGATGCCCGACGCCGTGGTGGAGCAGTGCATCGCCGCCCTCGAGCGGCTGCAACCGGCGGTGTTGGATCTCACCGGCGGCGCCCCCGAACTGCACCCGCGCTTCCGGGATCTGGTGCTGGCGGCCCGGCGGCAGGGCTGCCAGGTGATCGACCGCTGCAACCTCACGGTGCTGCTGCTGCCGGCCCTCCAGGATCTGGCCCCCTTCCTGGCGGAGCAGGGCGTGGAGATCGTGGCCAGCCTGCCCCAGCCCGAGGCCGAGGCCACCGATGCGCAGCGGGGCGACGGCACCTGGGGGGCCTCGATCGAGGCCCTGCGGCTGCTGAACCGGTTGGGTTACGGCCAGGGGGATCCCAGCCGGCAGCTCACCTTGATGAGCAACCCGGCGGGCACCCAGCTGCAACAGCTCACCGCCTGCGATCAACGGCGCTGGGCCGAGCGGCTGCAGGAGCTGGCGGGGGTGCAGTTCGATCGATTGATCGGGCTCAACAACATGCCGATCGCCCGCTTCCTGCAGCAGCTGCAACACGATGGCCATGTGAACTGCTACCTGGCGCTGCTGGAGCGGTCGTTCAACCCCGCAGCCCTCGATGGCCTGATGTGCCGCGACACCCTTTCAGTGGCACCGAACGGGCAGCTCTACGACTGCGACTTCAACCAGATGCTGGAGCTGCCGCTGGCCCATGGCACCAGCATCGCGACGATCAGCCGCGCACAGCTCCTCGGTGGAGCCATCCGCTGGGGCAACCACTGCTACGGCTGCACCGCCGGCCAGGGCAGCTCCTGCAGCGGCGCCACCACGGCCTAGGCCTGCGCCCTCAGCCCCCCACCGGCCACAGCAACCGCAGGCCCAAACGCAACTCACGGCCCCGCATGCCGATCAACCCCCAGCGCACCGACCAAGGGGCCCGCACGAACAGCTGCAGCATCGCCAGCAGCAACTGCGGCAGGGGGAGGGTGTTCGCCAGAAAGCCGATCCACAGGGGATCCGGCAGGGCAAAGAAGGTGGCGAAGAACGCCCGCAGCTGGGCCTCCTGAAAGCGCATCAACTTCTCCAGCCCGAATTGATAGAGGGCGTGTTTGCGCCGCAGCTCCCGGGGCCAGAGGGCCCGCCAGCCGCTAGCGGCCACCGCCGCACTGGAGGCCTGGGGATCCGCCAGGGCCGCCGCCACCGCCTGGGCCACCGCCGGCGCCCGCCGCAGCAACGCGCCCACCATGTAGCCCGAAGCGGGATGCACCATCGAGGCGGCCCCACCGAAACCCAGCACCGGCTGGTGCAGGTCCGGCAGCGGCAGATTCATCGGGAACAGGCAAAACTCCTCGTGCTCCACCTCCAGCACCTGGATGCCGCGGTGGGCCAGGCGCTGCTGCAGGCGCCGCTGCAGCACGTCGTAGGCCACGGGGGGCGCCAGGGCCAGGGAGGTTTCCTCCACGAAAAACCGGCCATCCCCCAGATCCATGGCATAGAGAAAGGTGGGGGGCTCCAGGCGCTGCTCCGGGCTGAGGTGATCGCAGCGGTAATCCATCAGCACGAACTGGCCCGGCTGCACCGGCGGTGCTGAAAAACGGCCGATCACGCCGTAGGCCGCCTGGCCCGCCACCGGCCCCTCATCGGGGCGCTGCACCAGCACGGGTTGATGCCCCGTGGCATCCACCACCAGCCGGGCCTGGTGGGTTGAGCCCTCACGGGTTTGCAGTGCGGTGAGCCCCTCCGCCTCCAGCACGTGCAGGGCCGTCGCCGTGCCCTGCAGCAGTTCCACCCCGCCGCGCTCCAGGGCCGCAAGCCAATGGCTCTGCAGGGCCTGCCGATTGAACAGGCCGTAGTCACGGCGATGGGGAGTTGGCTGGTTGGCGGGGCTGTTGGGGTCGACAGCACCGGCACCGAAGTAGCTGACGCAATCACTCCAGCGGTGTTCCAGCAGCGGCCCCAGCCCAAGGGCATCCAGCTCCTCACCCCAGATGCCGTAGGTGTTGGGCCAGGGCTGCCGCAGATCATGGGCTGCCAGCAACGCCACGCTGAGCCCCTGATCCGCCAGGGCCGCCGCCATGCAGAGGGCGGCAGGCCCACCCCCCAGCACCAGCACATCCGACATCAGAGCGTCATCCCAGGGGGCGCCTTGGCCAGGAAGCCTCAGGCTTCACCGGCATCGCTGGCCTCGCCGATGGGCTCGGTGGTGGCAGCGTCGAGGCTGGCCGCATCGAGATCCGCCTCCTCCTCATCGGCCGCCGGTGGCACCAGCACCACCTCTGTCAGGCGATCACCGCTATCGAGGCGCTGCAGGCGCACCCCCGTGGCGGCACGGGACTGCTGGGGCACGGCATCGGCACGCATGCGCACAATCACGCCCTTCTCGCTCACCAGCAGCAATTCCTCGCCGCTGCCGAGCACCTTCAGCCCCACGAGCACATCGCCGTCGCGGCGGAACTTGATCGCCCGCAGGCCCATGCCGGCACGCTTCTGCAGGCGGAACTGATCCACCGGCACCCGCTTGCCCAGGCCGCTGGCGCTGGCCACGAGCACCCAGGGGCCCTCGCTGGCGGCGACCTCATCGCCCTCCTCCTCCTCGGCACCGTCAGCGGCGCTGCCCTCCACCCGGTCCGCCAGTTCCACCGGCAGCACGTCCATGCTCACCAGCTGATCGCCGGGGCGCAGGTTCATGGCGCGCACCCCGCGGGCGGTACGACCGAGGGGACGCAGCTCCTCATCACTGAGGCGGAAGTGGATCGTGATGCCGTTGCGCGAGCCGATCAGAACGCTGTCACCGGGCTGGGCCAGGCGCACCCAGCAGAGGGCGTCGCCCTCCTCCAGGGAGATGGCGATCAGGCCGTTGGAGCGGATGTTGGCGAAGGCCGAGAGGCGTGTGCGCTTGATGAAGCCGCCGCTGGTGAGCATCACCAGAACGGCATCCTCCGCGAACTCACTCACCGCCAGCAAGGAGGTGATCTGCTCTTCGCGGGGAATGGGCAGCAGCTGCACGATCGGCGTGCCCTTGGCGGCGCGGCTGCAGAGGGGGACCCGATAGGCGGGAACCGTGTACACCACGCCCCGATCGGAGAACAGCAACAGCGAGTCGTGGTCGTTGCAGCTGATGAACAGCCGCACGGCCTCTTCCCCCTGGGTGCGGGTGCCGGCCTTGCCGCGGGTGCCGCGGCTGGTGGCTTCGAACTCACTCACCGGCATCCGCTTGAGGTAGCCGTTCTCGGTGAGCAGCACCACCGACCGCTCGTTGGCGATCAGGTCGATGTCCTCGAGGCCGCCCTCCACATCGAGAATCTCGGTGCGGCGGGGGGAGTCGTAGCGGGTGCGGATGACACCCAGCTCCTCGGTGATCAGCCCGAACACCCGCTCCTTGCGGGCGAGGATGTCGTTGTAGTCGGTGATCTTGGCGAGCAGGTCCTCGTGCTCAAGCCGGATCTTGTCCGCCTCGAGGGCGGTGAGCCGGCGCAGCTGCATCTGCAGGATCGCGTCCGCCTGGATGTCGGTGAGCCCGAACTGATCCATCAGCTGGCTGCGGGCCGTGGCCGTATCCGCCGCCGAACGGATCAGGGCAATGATCGCGTCGAGGTTGTCGAGGGCGATCAGCAGACCCAGCAGGATGTGGTCGCGCTCTTCGGCCTTGCGCAGCAGATAGCGGGTGCGGCGCTCAATCGTCTCGACGCGGAAGTCGAGGAACACCTCGAGCATCTTGCGCAGGGTGAGCAGCACCGGCTCCCCCTTCACCAGGGCCAGCATGTAGGCGCTGAAATTGCTCTGCAGCGGGGTGAGCTTGAACAGGTTGTTCAGCACCACCTGCGGGTAGGCATCCCGGCGCAGTTCGATCACGATGCGCATGCCATCGCGATCGCTCTCATCGCGAATATCGGCGATGCCTTCGAGCTTCTTGTCGTTGACCAATTCAGCGATGCGCTCAATCAACGCCGCTTTGTTGGTCTGGTAGGGCAACTCGGTGATGATCACCGCATCGCGATCGGGGCGCCCCTTGGCCTCAATCGTTTCGATCGACGCCACACCGCGCATGGTCACCGAGCCGCGGCCGGTGCTGTACATCTCACGGATGCCGCGGCGGCCCAGGATCTGACCACCGGTGGGGAAGTCGGGCCCCGGGATGATCGCCATCAGCTCGCGATCATCGATGCTGGGGTTGGCGATCAACGCCAACAACCCATCGATCAACTCAGTGAGGTTGTGGGGGGGAATGTTGGTGGCCATCCCCACCGCGATGCCCGTGGAGCCGTTGAGCAGCAGCTGGGGCACCCGGGCGGGCATCACCGTGGGTTCCTGCTGGGAGCCGTCGAAGTTGTCGATGAAATCGACGGTCTCGCTTTCGATGTCCTCCAGCAGGCTGTCGGTGGTGAGCGCCTGCAGCCGCGACTCGGTGTATCGCATGGCGGCGGGCGGATCGTTGTCCACCGATCCGAAGTTGCCGTGCCCGTCGATCAGGGGCATGCGCATGGAGAAGTCCTGCGCCATCCGCACCAGGGCGTCGTACACCGCGGTGTCGCCGTGGGGGTGGTACTTACCGAGCACCTCACCCACCACACGGGCGCATTTGCGGTAGGGGCGGTCGCTGGTGAGGCCCAGTTCGTACATCGCATAGAGGATGCGGCGATGCACGGGCTTGAGGCCATCGCGGGCATCGGGCAGGGCCCGTCCCACGATCACGCTCATCGCGTACTCCAGGTAGGAGCGCGACATCTCGTTGCGCAGATCAGCCTGGATGATCCGGCCGTCTGATCCCGATGGACCCTCCGGCCCGCCCCCGGAAGTGATCTCACCGGGTTCGGTTGGATCCGCCATTCGCAACAGCTTTGGTTAGAACACATTTTATCGGTCATCGCGTCTGTGTCTGCCTTGAGCGGGAGCTTCCCCAGCCGGACCGTGGCGGAGCTGCAGCAACGGCAGCTCGACGGCCAGCTGGCGGTGTGCACGGCCGAGGCCTTTCGCAACCAGGTGGCGCAGCACGGCCTCGCTGAGGCCTACCGCCGCACCCACGTGGTGGTGGCCAGCGGCGCCGAGTTCACCAGCCAAGCGAGCCTGCTGCTGCAGTTGGGCCCCACCGACCCGCCAATGCGGATTCGACGCTTTCGGCTGGGGCCGGCGGAAGGCCAGGGGGGCCACGGCAACACCGACCTGCTGCTGCCCCTGGGCCAGGGGGGTGCCCTGGCGCTGGAGGCGCTGCTGCGGGGCGAAACCCTGCCGTTCAGCGCCAGCGGCAGCGGCGGAGACCAGCAGCCCCGGCTGGAGCTGGAAACGCAGCTCAGCCTGGAGCAGATCGGCGCCGGCCGGCTGCTGCTGCACCGCGGCGTGGTGGAAAACGGAGTGGTGGCCGTCAGCAGCCGCGAGGGCCTCACCCCCACCCCATGGGGGCCCGTGCTGGGCCCCCTGGTGAGCGCCCTCTACAGCTGCGGCGGCGCCGGCAGCATCGGTCTCACCATGCCGGGGCTGCGTCAGCTCGGCCCCGGGTCTCCTCTCCTGGTGGCGGGGGGGATCGGCTGGGTCAGTGGCGCCGGCAGCGGCCACAACCCTCAGGTGAAACGGGCCGCGGAGGGCCAGGCCCTGAGCCCAGGCGCCTGCGCCGCCGTGGAGGTGGACCTGCACAGCCTCGACCCCCGCTGGTTGCGTGCCACCCGCCTCGGGGGAGAGGACACCGGCCTGCTGGTGGCCCTGGCGGCCCCGGTGCCCCTTCTGGAGGAGGAGCAGGCCCGCTGGGCCGCGATGGACGACAGCCAGTTGGAGGCGCCGGTGCTGGATTACGGCATCCCCCGCCGGGTGCGACCGAGCTTCGGCCGGGTTGCCTACAGCGAGCTGCGCAGCGGCAGCCTCAGGGTGGGGGAGCGGCAGCTGAGTTGCGCGCCTGCCCATAGCCCGCGGTTGGCGGCCGAGATCGGAACCGCCCTGGTGGCCCAGCTGCAGGAGGGGCGCTTTCCCCTGCGTGCACCGCTGGCTCCGTTGCCGAAACGGGCTGCGCTGCAGCCCCTCGACTGATGGCAAGCCTTGAAAACGGCCGTAAGCTCGCCGTTCATCGAGCCCGCTTTCGGATCCATGGCCGACGCTGACACCCCCACCCCAGACGGGGAGCAGCTGACCGATGCGCTGACGGACGTCACGGCTGAAGCCTCGCCTGAGGCCCCGGAACCTGCTGAGGCCCCTGAGGCCGCCCCGGCCGACGAACCGCAGGTGGCCAGCACCGTGGAGGTGCCCGCCACGCCGGTGCCCCCCGTGGCGCCGGTGAGCGTGGAGGCGCCCACCGCTGGCGAGGGCGGTGAATGGGAGCTGCTGGTGAGCAAGGTGCAGGCCTGGCTGGCCAGCGGCCAACTGCAACAGCAGTGGCAGACGGCCCGCACCCCCCTCAGCCTGCTGGCGGGGTTGATCGCGCTGCTGCTGGTGCTGCGCATCTACGGCGCCCTGCTGGCGGTGCTGGACAGCATTCCGTTGTTGCCCGGGCTGCTGGAGCTGGCGGGCCTGATTGCCGTGATCCAGTTCGGCCTCACCCGGATGGTGCGCAGCAGTGATCGACGCCAGGTGATCGACGGGCTGCGCCAGCGCTGGCAGAGCTTCCGCGGCCGCGGCTGAGGCGCCGCAACCCCGGGGGCGCAACGGGCCAGTTGATAGCTTGGCCCGATTGCATCACGGTCTCTGGTGGACATTCAGCTCGGTCGTTCCCGCACCGTTCGCCGCGCCTACGGCATCGACGAAATCGCCCTCGTGCCGGGGGGACGCACCGTGGATCCGGCGGTGACCGACAGCAGCTGGACCCTGGGGGGGGTGACCCGCGAAATCCCGATCATCGCCAGCGCCATGGATGGCGTGGTGGATGTGGGCATGTGCGTGGAACTCACCAAGCAGGGGGCCCTGGGGGTGCTCAACCTGGAGGGGGTGCAGTGCCGCTACGACGACCCCAACCCGGCCCTGGATCGCATCGCCTCGGTGGGCAAGGACGAGTTCGTGCCCCTGATGCAGGAGCTCTACAGCCAGCCGGTGCGCGAAGACCTGATCCGCCAGCGGATCGCTGAGATCAAGCAGCGCGGGGGCATCGCCGCCGTGAGCGCCACCCCGGTGGCCGCCCTCAAGTTCGGCAAGGCGATCGCCGAGGCCGGCGCCGACCTGTTCTTCGTGCAGGCCACGGTGGTGAGCACCGAGCACGTGGGGCCGGAGGGCCAGGAGAGCCTGGATCTGGCGGCCCTCTGCCGCGACTTCGGCGTGCCCGTGGTGATCGGCAACTGCGTCACCTATGACGTCGCGCTCAAATTGATGCGCGCCGGCGCCGCTGGCGTGATGGTGGGCATCGGCCCTGGCGCCGCCTGCACCAGCCGCGGTGTGCTGGGCATCGGCATCCCCCAGGCCACCTCCGTGGCCGACTGCGCCGCCGCCCGCGCCGACTATCTGGCGGAGAGCGGGCGCTACGTGCCGATCGTGGCCGACGGCGGCATCGTGACCGGCGGCGACATTTGCAAGTGCCTGGCCTGCGGCGCCGACGCCGTGATGATCGGCTCCCCCATCGCCCGGGCTGCAGAGGCTCCGGGCCGCGGTTTCCACTGGGGCATGGCCACCCCCAGCCCGGTGCTGCCCCGCGGCACCCGCATCAAGGTGGGCACCACCGGCAGCCTCGAGAAGATCCTGCGCGGCCCCGCCTCCCTCGATGACGGCACCCAGAACCTGCTGGGCTGCATCAAGACCTCCATGGGCACCCTTGGCGCCCGCACCATCCAGGAGATGCAACAGGTGGAGGTGGTGGTGGCCCCGTCGCTGCTCACCGAAGGCAAGGTGTATCAGAAGGCCCAGCAGCTGGGCATGGGCAAGTAAGCACCCCCTGGTTGGGGGGTGAACAGCGGCGTTAGCCTCAAGGGCGTGCGGGCTTCGGCCCTCACACTCCTCACACCCCCTGGCCCGGCGCGTCCGGGCTTTCTGTCTTCTGCCCCCATCCCGCCCCTTGAGGCGGGTAACGACTTCCAGCACCGCTTGGGCGAACGCCGAAAGCCGTTGCTAGATTCCAAAAACCCTGTTCCCTCCTCGGATGTCCAGCGCCGCTGCCGTCACCGACGCTTCCTTCGAGCAAGACGTGCTCAAAAGCGATGTGCCCGTGCTGGTCGACTTTTGGGCCCCCTGGTGTGGCCCCTGCCGCATGGTGGCTCCGATCGTGGACGAGATCGCCAAGGAATTCGAGGGCAAGATCAAGGTGTTCAAGCTGAACACCGATGAGAACCCCAACGTGGCCAGCCAGTACGGCATCCGCAGCATCCCCACGCTGATGGTGTTCAAGGACGGCCAGAAGGTGGACACCGTCGTGGGTGCCGTGCCCAAGACCACCCTCTCGGGCACGATCTCGAAGTACCTCTGAGCCCCAACGCTGAGCCCCCCCGAGCAAAGCCCCCTCGAGGCCCTGGCCTCCGCCCTGGAAGACCATCCCCAGCGGCGGGCCATTGAGCGCAGCGTTGTCAGCCTGCTGGAAATTGCCCGCGCCAGCGGCGACCCGGATGAATGGCGCCTGATCACCGGCGCCCTGGCGGATATCCGCGATGGCCTCAGCGTGTTCGCGCCCCATCGGCTCACGCGCAAGGTGTCGGTGTTCGGCTCCGCCCGCACCGCCCCCAACGACCCCGCCTATCGCCTGGCCCAGGAGCTGGCGGTGGAGGCCGTTCAACAGGGCTTTGAGGTGATGACCGGTGCCGGCGGCGGCATCATGGAGGCCGCCAACAGCGGGGCCGGCTGCGACAACAGCATTGGCCTCAATGTGGAGCTGCCGTTTGAGCAGCATGCCAACCGCTACGTGAATGCCTGCGAAGGGCGGCTGCTGCATTTCCGTTATTTCTTCACCCGCAAACTGTTCTTCCTGCGCGAAAGCGATGCCCTGGTGGTGATGCCAGGGGGCTTTGGCACCTTCGACGAACTGTTTGAATCCCTCACCCTGATTCAGACGGGCCGCACCACCCCCATCCCCCTGGTGATGCTGGCCCCGCCGGGCGATCCGTTCTGGCCCAACTGGCTCGGAGAGATGCAGCAGGCGCTGGCCAGCCGCGGCCTGATCTCCCCGGAGGACACCACGCTGCTCAAGCAGGCCAGCTCCGCCGCGGAGGCGATGGCGATCATCAGCCACTTCTACCGGGTGTTTCACGGCGCCCAGTACGCCCAGGACTGCCTGGAGCTGCTGCTCCACGGCGCCCTCAGCGATCAGCAGCTGCACCAGCTCAACAGCCGCTTCGGAGCCCTCGTGGACGAGGGCAACATCAGCCAGGGGGAAAGCTGCGACAACCGCGGCATCCTGCGCCCCTGCCTGCGCTTTCAGTTGGATCGCCGGCGCATCGGCCTGCTCTACCAACTGCTCGATCAGCTCAACGACCTGCCGCTGGAGGGGCAACCGGCGATCGAGCAACCTGGCCAACGTGTGAGCCCAGCCCCCCAGCCATGACCCGCATCGGCCTGATCGACTACGGCATGGGCAACCTCCATTCCGTGCAGCGGGCCTTCGAACGGCTGGGCTGCACGGTGGACACGGTTCAGACCTCGACGGCCATGGAGGCCTGCGACGCCCTGGTGCTGCCGGGGGTGGGGGCGTTTGATCCAGCCATGGAACGGCTGCATCGATCGGGACTGGTGCCCGCCATCCGGCAGTGGTGCGGACAGGATCGCCCCCTGCTA
>BJHC01000012.1 GCA_014191535.1 Cyanobium sp.
CCAAGCTGCCGACGATGAATTCCTTCTGCTACCGAGGCCGTTGCTACGGCGACCACGGCAGCTTCGGCGCCATCGGTTTCCCCATGGCCCTGGCGGTGAGCAGCAACAGCTTCTACTACCAGGTGGGCCTGAAGGTGGGACCCCAGGAGCTGTTCAAGGCGGCCCGCCGCATGGGCTACGGCCACCTCACCGGCATCGAGCTGAAGGATGAGGACGGCGCCGGCCTGCTGGGGGATGAGGCCTGGAAACAGAAGGTGTACGGCGAGCCCTGGACCTCTGTGGACACCATCAGCTCGGCCATCGGCCAGGGGCCAGTGCTGGTGACGCCGTTGCAGATGGCGCGCCTCTACGCCGCCGTGTCCAACGGGGGCTGGCTGGTGACGCCCCATGTGGTGGAACGCCCTGTGGAGCGCCGCTGGATTGGCCTGAAGGCCGCCACCCTGCGGGCCCTGCGCCAGGGGCTGCGCATGGTGGTGACTCAAGGCACCGCCACGATCCTCAACGACCCCACCCTGCCCCCCGTGGCGGGCAAAACTGGCACCGGTGAGGATCCCCCCCGGCCTGACCACGCCTGGTTTGGGGGCTATGCCCCTGCCGGCAAGCCCACCCTGGTGATCGTGGCCTTTGGTGAAAACAGCGGTGGCTACGGCGGCACCGTGGCCGCACCGATGGTGAAAGCCCTGATGACCACCTGGTTCCGGGGCGTTAGCCCATCAGGGCGGGCTGTCGCTCCGCGCTGAGCACCTCGCGGTAATAGCCGCGCAGCTGTTCAGTGGCACCGGCCCAGCCCCAGCGTTCCGCTTCCTGACGGGCGTTGCGGCGCAACTGCTGCCGCTGGCTGGGGTCGCCCAGGAGCCGCAGGGTGGCGGCCGTCAGGCTGCCGGCGCCGCCGTCGGGGCCCTCAGGGTCGTACAGACAGCCATTTTCCCCATCACTGACGATGTCGGGGATGCCGCCGCGGTTGGCACCCACCACCGGACAGCCGGCGGCCATGGCTTCCAGCAGCACCAGCCCCAGGGTCTCGGTGCTGCTCGGGAACAGGAAGGCATCGGCACTGGCGTAGGCGCTGGCCAATGCGTCGCCCGCCAGGTAGCCCACAAAATGGGCGGCACTCCCGGCGAACAGGGTTTCCAGTTGCTGGCGGTAGGGGCCATCCCCCACCAGGGCGAGCCGGGCATCCGGCAGGGCATCCAGCACGGGACGGATGCGTTCAATCTGTTTTTCAGCCGAGAGGCGGCCGATGTAGAGCAGCAGTTGGCCGGTGTCGCTGCGGCCCCCCAGCAGCCGATCGCGCATGGCCTGGCTGCGCAGCTCCGGCCGGAAGAGGTCGGTGTCCACGCCCCGCTGCCAGAGGGCGGTGTGCTGGATGCCCTTCTCGCTGAGCTCCGCCACCATCGCCGTGGAGGTGCAGAGGTTGAGTTGGGCTTGGTTGTGGGCCGCCTTGAGCAGTTCCCACAGCACCGGCTCCAGCATCCCGAGGCCGTAGTGCTCCAGGTATTTGGGCAGGTGGGTGTGGTAGCTGGCCACCAGGGGGTAGCCCTTGGTCTTCGCCAGCCAGATGCCCCCCAACCCCAGCACCGCCGGGTTCACCACATGCACCAGATCGGGCTGGAAGCTGTCGAGCGCGTCCGACACCATCGGCCGCGGCAGGGCCAGTTTGAGTTCGGGGTAGAGGGGCAGCGGCATGGCCGGCACCCCCACCACCCGGGCCCCCATGTAGCTGTCCGGTGCCCCCTCCGGGCAGAAGATCAGCACCTCGTCGCCAGCCGCCACCAGGTGCTGCACCGTCTTGGTGAGCCGGGTGACGATGCCGTCCACCTTGGGCAGGAAGGTTTCCGTGAAGAGCGCGATCTTCACGGTGCCAGGGGCTCCGTCAGCATCGGCTGCGCGCTCAGGCGGCGTTGATGGCCTGGGCCTGGTTGCGGGTCCAGGCGGAGATGCAGGGGATGCGGCTGCGGTCGCAGCGGTCGGCGTAACGGCCGGCGATCTCCACCACTTCCTTCAAGAGGCCGTCATCGAGGGTGGTGGGGTTGAGCCCCAGTTCGATGAAGCAACGGTTGTCGACGATCAGGTCGTTTTCGACCGCTTCGTTGCGGGGGTTGGGGAGGTAGTTGATCTCCGCACCGGTGAGGGCGGCCACCTTCTTGGCCAGTTCGCCCACCTGGTGGCTTTCGGTCATCTGGTTGAAGATCATCACCCGCTCGCCCTTGGTGGGGGGGTTCTCCAGGGCCAGCTGCACGCAGCGCACCGAATCGCGGATGTGGATGAAGGCGCGGGTCTGACCACCGGTGCCGTGCACCGTGAGCGGGTAGCCGATGGCCGCCTGCATCAGGAAGCGGTTGAGCACCGTGCCGTAGTCACCGTCGTAGTCGAAGCGGTTGGTGAGGCGCGGGTCGCGGTCGGTGGCCTCGGTGTTGGTGCCCCAGACGATGCCCTGGTGCAGGTCGGTGATGCGGACCTGGTCGTTCTTGTTGTAGTAGAGGAAGAGCAGCTGATCCAGCGTCTTGGTCATGTGATAGACGCTGCCGGGGCTGGCCGGGTGCAGGATCTCCTCTTCAAAGCGGGAGCCATCCGGCTGGGGCACCTCCACCTTGAGGTAGCCCTCGGGGATGGTGGCGCCCCGGTGGGAGCCGTAGCCGTAGACCCCCATGGTGCCCAGGTGCACCACATGGATGTCGAGGCCGCTTTCCACGATGGCGGCCAGCAGGTTGTGGGTGCCGTTGACGTTGTTATCAACGGTGTAGCGCTTGGTGGCGCTGCTCTTCATCGAATAGGGGGCGGCCCGCTGTTCGGCGAAGTGCACCACCGCGTCCGGGCGCTCCTCGATCAGCAGATCCAGCAGCCGCTGGTATTCGTGGGCGATGTCCATGGCCACGAAGCGCATGGGCTTTCCCCCCACCTGCTCCCACGCCCGCAGCCGGTCGGGCATGGTGGCGATCGGGGTCAGGGAGTCCACCGCCAGATCCACGTCGATCTTGCGGCGGCTGAGGTTGTCGACAATCAGCACATCGTGGCCCTGGTCGGCCAGGTTCACGGCGCAGGGCCAGCCGCAGAAGCCGTCACCACCGAGAACGAAAACCTTCACCGCTGGACTCCTGCTTGGCGAGTGTCTGACGAGCATTCGCTCCGTCAGGGCAAGCTACTACAGGGATTCAGCTAATTCCCGCCGCCACCGCCACCAGCAGCAGCACCAGCACGGCACCCCCGATCAGCAGCACTTTGCTGCCGCCGGCACGCACCTCATCGGCCTCCATCACCTGCATGCGGGGCTCCCTGGCGAAGGCGTTCAGCCTGCCGCCGTCCTCTTCGGTGACCTGCATGGCACGGGCATGTGGTTGGAGCGACCGTAGGCACTTCCGCCGGGTCTGCCCGCAGCCCGTGCGGAAGCGTTACGAGCCGACGCGCCCTTGCAGCGGTGAGCTGGCGCTGGCCTCGGCGCGGATCGGTAGCCGGCCCGCCTGACGGGCGCATCGGCCCGCTTCGCAGGCCATGGCCATGGCCCGGGCCATGGCCGGGGGATCCCCCGCCAGGGCGATGGCGCTGTTGATCAGCAGCGCATCGGCCCCCATCTCCATGGCCTGGGCCGCTTCGCTGGGCACGCCGATGCCCGCATCCACCACCACCGGAACGGTGGCGTTCTCGATGATCAGGGCGATGTTGGCCGCGTTGCGGATCCCCTGCCCAGAACCGATCGGTGACCCCAGGGGCATCACCGTGGCGCAGCCCACCTGCTCCAGCCGACGGGCCAGCAGCGGGTCGGCATTGATGTAGGGCAGCACGGTGAAGCCCTCCTTCACCAGCTGTTCTGCCGCTTCGAGGGTGCCGATCGGATCCGGCAGCAGGTGCTTGGGGTCGGGAATCACCTCCAGTTTCACGAAGGTGTTGTCCTCCTGGCCTGCCAGCTTGGCCAGCTCCCGTCCGAGCCGTGCCACGCGCACGGCCTCCTCCGCCGTCGCGCAGCCGGCGGTGTTGGGCAGCATCCAGATGCGGCTCCAGTCGATCGCTTCCATCAGACCCTCATGGCCGGCGGCCTGGGTCTGAACGCGGCGCACCGCCACGGTGACGATCTCGCAGCCGCTGCTCTCCAGGCTCGCCTGCATGGCCTGCAGGCTCGGATACTTGCCTGTGCCGGTCATCAGCCGGCTGCGGAAGCTCCGCCCACCAATCACCAGGGCATCGCTCACCGGGGGGGCAGTCGCTGGGGCGGTCACGGCGGATGGGTCGGCCATGCAGCGAAGGTACTGCGCGGGCCAGGCGGGCGCTGGGCACCCCCTTTAACCTGGCCCCACCGCCGTTGAACCCCGCTGTGATCCCGCTGCTCTTGGCCGCCACCCCCCTGATGGTGGAAGGGGCATCCCCGCTGGGTCAGCCGATGCAGGTGCAGACCTTTGATCCGGTGGCCCGGGCGGCGGTGATGGCCCAGCAGCTGCCCCGCCAATGGAGCGGCTCCTATGCGGGGTTTGCCGGCGGCGGTTCGTTCCCCGTGCAGCTGCGGCTCAGCTCCGTCACCGCCATGGGGCAGATGGTGGATGTGCGGGGAGAGATGACCGTGGGCGGCACCAAGCTGCCCGTGCAGGGCAACCTCAACGCCAACTCAGACCAGCTGATCCTGCTGTTGTTGGGCGACGTGGCCCCCGCTGGATTGGAAAACGGTGGCCGTTTCGTGGGTCTGCAGGGGTTCAGCCTGGCGGGTTGGGTGGCGCCGCGCCAGACCAATCCCGGCGGCACCCTGGTGATGAATCCGGTGGTGGCCAGTGGCAAGGCCCTGCCTGTGCGCGGGCTCTGGTGAGCCTGAGGTGACGCCTCAGGCGGCGGTGCGCTCCAGCCGCTTGAGCCGTTTGCGGGCAGTGCGGTTGTTGCCGTCCAGCTCCAGCACCTGTTGGTAGGTGGCCATGGCCTCCTCGGGTTTCTGCTGTTTCTCGAGGGCGTAGGCCAGGTTGTTGAGGGCCACCGGGTAGTCCGCCTTGGCCTTGAGGGCGGCGCGGTAGTGCTTGATGGCCGCGTTGTAGTTGTTCTGAGCCGCCAGGGCGAAGCCGAGGGCGTTTTCAATCAGGGCCTGGGCTTCCGGCGGTTCAGCCGCAGCGGATTTGCTGGCCCGCTTGAGGCTGTCCACGGCCTGGCCATAGAGCCGCTTGCGCAGCTGCACGGAGGCCAGTTCGTAAAGGTCGGCGGCGGATTGTTCGCTCTGCTTGGCCTGGGCTTCGAGCCGTGCCAGGGCGGATTCGTCGCGCCGAACCCGCAGGATTTGGCGGCCCACCAGCACGGCGGCAGCGCCCAACAACACCAGCAGGCCAATCAGATAGGCCTGCGGAAGCGAGAGATCCATCGGCCTGCCGGGTGTTGAAGGATGTGGTCAGGCCTTGGCGGCACCCACCACGGTGGTGAAGCTGGCGGGGTCGGCAACGGCGAGCTGGGCCAGCATCTTGCGGTTCAGCTGCACGTCGGCCTTCTTGAGGCCACCCATCAGACGGCTGTAGCTCAGGCCGTTGAGGCGAGCGGCAGCGTTGATGCGGGCAATCCAGAGGCGACGGAAGTCGCGCTTGCGGCGACGGCGATCGCGGTAGGCGTTGCAGAGCGCCTTCATCACCCGCTGGTTGGCGGTGCGGAACAGCGAGCCGTTACCGCCGCGGAAGCCGCGCGCCAGGCGAAGGATCTTGTTGCGGCGTTTGCGGGCGACGTTGCCCCTCTTGACGCGGGCCATGGGTGGTTCTCAGGGATTTTGTTGAAACAGCGCTGCAGCCGGACGTATCAGCTGTAGGGGAGCATCGCGCGCACGTTGTCTTCGTCTCGCTCATCCACCACAGCCATGGTGCCGAGGAAACGCTTGCGCTTGGGGCTCTTGTGGTCGAGCAGGTGATTGCGGAAGGCGTGGCGACGCATGAACTTTCCGCTGCCGGTTGCCTTGAACCGCTTGGCGGCTGCTTTGCGGGTCTTGAGCTTCGGCATGTCTACGGGCT
This sequence comes from Cyanobium sp., assembly GCA_014191535.1. Classification (GTDB taxonomy): domain Bacteria; phylum Cyanobacteriota; class Cyanobacteriia; order PCC-6307; family Cyanobiaceae; genus Vulcanococcus. Next base: position 5,958 of record BJHC01000012.1, read on the forward strand.
CGTGCACAAACGATGAGGGTACGCCCTCGAAGTCCCTTCCGCCAACTCCCCCTAGGGTCAGGCTGCCCGCCGCCCGAACCATGGGAGTGCGAATCCGCCTCGCCGTGCCGTTGTTGCTGGGGTGCGGTGTGTTGCTCGGGGGGTGCCGACGTGTTGGGGCTGAAGCCCTGACCCATTGGCCGGTGCCGGCGCCACCGGAACCGGTGGGGGTCCAGCCGCAGCTGTGGGTGGCCCTGGCCGCCCGGCTCGGGGATGCCCCCCTGACCCTGCAAGCCGCCGCGGGATCGCTGCAGCTGCGGGATCAACGGGGTCAGCGGCTGGAGGGGCCTGCGCTGCAGGTGCGCTGGCGGATGGAGCCGCTGCCCCAGACGCGGTTGATTCAGCGGAGCGTGCTGGGGCCCTTTGCCAGCTATGAGGCGGCCGAACAGGCGGCCCTGGCCTGGCGTCGCCAGGGGGTGGTGGCCCAGGTGGCCCGCCCCACGGATTGGGAGGTGTGGGCCCCCGCCGCCGCCTCAGCGCCGCGGGGCTTCCAAGCGCGTCAGGTGGAGCAGCAGGTGGGCCAGCGGCGGGTGCTGCAGGGCCGCTCCGCTGGAGCCTGGCGCAGCCTCGCGGGCCCAGTGCTGCTCCAGGCCCCCCAGGGTCTGCGCTGGCAGGGGGGCGTGTTTGCGGGGCCGTTCCGGCTGCAGGCCGATGCCAGCGATCGCTGGAGCCTGGTGGAGCAGGTGCCCCTGGAGCGCTACCTGCTGGGGGTGGTGCCCCATGAGATCGGTGCCGGATCGCCCCCGGCGGCCCTGGCGGCCCAGGCGGTGTTGGCCCGCACCTGGGCCCTGCGGAACCGTGCGCGCTTCGCCGTGGATGGCTACCACCTCTGCGCCGACACCCAATGCCAGGTGTATGGCGATCCCCGCCAGGCGGGAGCGGCGGTGCGGCGGGCGGTGGCGTCGACCGCGGGTCGGGTGCTCGCCTGGCGCAGCCAGCCGATCCATGCGGTGTATCACGCCAGCAACGGCGGCGTGGCGGCCGATGAGGATGAAGCCTGGCCCCTGCCGGAACTGCCCTATCTGGAGGCGTTCCTCGATTGGTCGAGCCTGGGGCGGCCGCCGGTGCGCCTGCCGCTGAGCCGCCCTCAAGACCTCTCCCAGGTGTTGAGCCGCAGCCAGGGGGCCTATGGGGCCGGCCATCCCCGTTTCCGTTGGCGGCGTTTGATCAGCCAGGACGACCTGCGCCAGGCCCTCGGCGACCGGGCGGCGGCCCTCGGGGCTCCCCTGCGTCCCCTGGTGTTGGAGCGCGGCGCCAGTGGTCGGGTGGTGCGCCTGGCCATCGCCGGCCCCAAGGGGCAGCAGGTGCTGGAGCGCGATGCCATCCGCCGCACCCTGCGGCAATTGCCCAGCACCCTGTTTGTGCTGCAGGCGGCGGGCCCGGGCCAGTGGTGGTTTGAGGGGGGCGGCTTCGGCCATGGGGCCGGTCTGTCCCAGGCCGGCGCCATCGATCTGGCCGGGAGAGGTTGGAGCCTGGAGCGGATTCTCAGCCACTACTACCCGGGCACCACCCTGATGCCGGTGGACCGGTTGGGGGGCGAGCCCAGCGGCGGCCTTTAAAGTTGCCCGATCGCAGCAGAGGCCATGGCCGTTGGCGGCACAGCCACAGGAGCTCGCCGTCCCCAGGCCGCCCTCTTTCTGATCGGCTGCTGTGCGGCCGGGGCGGGGCCCCATGTTCTGCCGTTGCAGCAGCAGCTGTGGCCCGCCATCGCCCTGACCGTGTTGTTGGGGGCCTACGCCCTGCGCACGGTGTTTCTGCCGCTGCTCTCCGGCCCGGATGCCTCCTCCGGCGGGTCGCCTGAGGAGGCCCCTGTGGCTCCCGAGGGGGGCTGGCCCGCGGTGGATTTGGTGGTGGCCGCCCGTGATGAGCAGGCGGTGATCGGTCGGCTGGTGGAGCGGCTCGTGGCCCTGCGCTACCCCGCTGAGCGCCTGCGCATCTGGGTGGTGGATGACGGCAGTGAGGACGGCACCGCTGCGGTGCTTGAGGCCTGTCAGCGCACTGTTCCCCAGCTGCAGGTGCTGCGCCGCAGTCGCGATGCCGGCGGCGGCAAATCCGGGGCGCTGAATGCGGTGTTGCCCCAGCTCCAGGGCCGTTGGCTGCTGGTGCTGGATGCCGATGCCCAGCTCCAGCCGGACCTGCTGGAGCGGTTGGTGGGCTTCGCTGAGCAGGGCAGTTGGTCGGCCGTGCAGTTGCGCAAGGCGGTGGTGAATGCGGATCAGAACCTGCTCACCCGCGCCCAAGCCATGGAGATGGCCCTGGATGCGGTGATCCAGCAGGGTCGTCTGCGCAGCGGCGGGGTGGTGGAGTTGCGGGGCAATGGCCAGCTGCTGCAACGCCAGGCGGTGCTCGGTTGTGAGGGCTTCAACGAGGCCACCGTCACCGACGACCTCGATCTGAGCTTCCGTCTGCTGGTCACCGGCCAACCCGTGGCCGTGCTTTGGAACCCTCCGGTTCAGGAGGAGGCGGTCACCTCCCTGGCGGCCCTGTGGCGCCAGCGGCAGCGCTGGGCTGAAGGGGGGCTGCAGCGTTTCTTCGACTACTGGGGGCAGCTCACCGGTCCGCAGCTGGGGGCCGGCGTGAAGCTGGATCTGCTCAGCTTCTTCCTGTTGCAGTACGCCCTGCCGGTGATGGCGGTGGCCGATCTGTTCACCGCAGCGCTCACCCGTTCGGCCCCGGTGATGTGGCCGCTGTCGTTCGTGGCCTTTGGCCTCTCCGGCGGCGCCATCCTGGTGGGTTGCCGGCGCCGCAACGAGGGCCCGGAACTACCGGGGATGCATCCGTTCAACCTGGCCCTCGGGATCGCCTATCTGGGCCACTGGTTTGTGGTGATCCCCTACACCAGCCTGCGCATGGCGCTGCTGCCGAAGCGCCTGGTGTGGGCCAAGACCCAGCACGCCGGTCAGGAGGCCGCCGCGGTTGAGCTGGCGGCCGAGGACACGGACCTCAGCACCCAGGTGCTCTGAGCTGCCGTTCGGGCAGCCGGGAGCCCGCAGCGTTCAGCTGGCCTCCAGCTCCGGAATGGGGCCGTCCAGGGCCACCACCTCGCCGTTGAAGAACTCCGCCAGGCGCTTGGCCTGGTCATCCAGCTGGCTGGGTTGGGGGCGCGGTTGCTCGGTTGCCGGTGCCGCCGCGGCTTCGGGTTCGGCTGCAGGCAGGGGGTCTGCCGCCGGAACCGGCACTGGTGCCGGCTCGCGCACCACCGGAGCGGTGACCGCTGCCGGCGGCGGCGTGGGGCGTGGCACCGGCGGCGGGTTGCCACCGGCCTCCAGCACCAGCTGCCGCGGACTGCCGATTGCCGTGGCGATGGCCTGCTCCAGCAGGGCCTGGCGCCCCTGCACCATGGCCATCCAGTTGCCGGCCACCTGCACCACGGCCCGTTGCTGATCCAGGCGCACCAGCTGGGCCTGCTGCGAGAGCAGCATCCGGGTGGAGGGCAGCTCCAGGCCCGCCAGGATCTGCTGCCAGAGCTCATCGAGGTTGAGGCTGTCCGCGGCAGGGGCCACGGGCGGTTCGCTCGGGGCGGCGGCCATGGGCGCAGCCACGGGTGCAGCGACCGGGGCCGCCGGCTGGACCGGAGGGGCTGTGGGTTGGGGCGCCGGGGCCGCCGCGGGGGCGGGCACGGGCGTGGGTGTGGGGGCCGCTGGAGCGGGTGCGGGTGCCGGGGCGGTCGCTGCGGCTGCGGGGGCTTCGCTCAGCAGCCCCAGCAACAGCACCTCCAGCCAGAGACGGGGCTGCACGCTTTGCCGCAACTGCTGCTCGCTGCCCTTGAGCTGGGCTTGCCAGTGCAGCAGCCGGGCCTTGCCAATGCGCCGCGCCAGGGTGGGCAGCTCAGGCCGCACCTGGGGGGACACGCTGGTGAGCTCCAGGCGCTCCGGGGCCACGCCCGCCAGCACGAGATCCCGCAGCATGCCCGCCAGGCCCTGCAGCACGGCCCCGGGCTCTCGGCCCCGTTCCAGCAGGGTGCGACTGGCTTCGATCACCCCCAGCGGTTCGCTGGCCGCCAGGGCGGTGGCCAGCTGCAGCAGCTCCTGCTCGGGCACGGCCCCCAGCAGGTCCCACACGGCCATGGGCTCCACCGGCGGCGGCAACAGGCTGAGCTGATCCAGCAGGCTTTCGGCATCGCGCAGCCCGCCCTGGGCCCGCTGGGCCACCACATGCAGGGCTTCCGCGGTGATGCCGATCTGCTCCTGTTCGGCGATCCAGCCCAGGTGCTGCTCCAGCGCATCGAGGGGGATGCGGCGGAAATCAAACCGCTGGCAACGGCTGAGGATCGTGGGCAACACCCGTTGGGGGTCGGTGGTGGCCAGCACGAACACCACCCGCGGCGGCGGCTCCTCCAGGGTTTTGAGCAGGGCGTTGAAGGCCGCCGTGGAGAGCATGTGGCACTCGTCCACCACGTAGACCTTCCAGCGGGCCTGCACCGGGGCGAAGCGGGAGCGCTCGATCAGCTCACGGATGTTGTCGACGCCCGTGTTGGAGGCGGCGTCGATCTCGATCACATCCAGGGCGTTGCCGGCGGCGATGGAGGTGCACAGTTCGCAGACCCCGCAGGGCTCAGGGGTGGGGCCGTCGCTGCCGATGCAGTTGAGCGAGCGGGCCAGGATGCGGGCGCTGGAGGTTTTGCCGGTGCCCCGCGGCCCGCTGAACAGATAGGCCGGGGCGATCCGCCCGGAGCGCAGCGCATTGCCGAGGGTGGCCGCAATCGCCTCCTGCCCCACCAGCTGGTCGAAGCGCTGGGGGCGGTACTTGTGATGGAGCGGTTGGTAGGCGGCCGGCATGGCTGGAGGTTAGGGGCCGCTGCCGGGGTCCAGCAGTCGCTCCAGCCTGGCCTCGAGTTCCTCCACTTCGCTCAGTTGATCGGCCAGCTTCTGGGCCGCCAGCCGCAGGGCGGATGGTCCATCGGGTTCCCCCCAGCGGGCCTCCGCCTTGGCCAGCTCCGTCTCCAGCCGTTGCTGCAGCTTCTGCCGCAGCTCATCCAGCTGCTGCAGGCTGCGCCGGGCCAGCTCCGGATCCAGGCGCATCCCCTGCCGCAGCAGCAGTCGGGCACCACTGAGCACCGCCGCCGGCAGCCACTGCCCCACCGCCAGGGCCCCCAGGCTGCTGGTCTGCAGCCAGTCCTCCACCTGGGCGCTGCGGTGCCGGCCGGTTTTGCACCAGTGGGCGAAGTGCTCGCAGTTGTTGAACAGCAGGTTGTAGTTCTGCTCCCCCAGCCGCCCCATGGCCCGCCGCAGGGTGGTGCCGGCCGGGGAGCAGGCGTTCGCTGCGTAGGGCACCACGCTGATCGGTAGGCCGCGGCTGAACTCCTCCAGGGGGCTGCGCAGGATCTGCCGCCCCTCCAGGTAGTGGGCCACGGTGCCGTCGCCCAGATCAATGCCGTGGTGCTGGAACAGCCCGTGCTGGCGGGGCACCTGCAGGTGATCGGCGGCGGCCATGGTGGCCCCTGGGGATCAGGCGGATTCCTGCTGGGGCGCGTCGCTGCCGGGCAGGGACAGCACCTTGGCCTTGGTGCGCTCCTCCACCAGGTCGCGGGTCACGGTGAAGGTCTTGGTGCTCTTGTCGGAGGGCAGGTCGTACATCAGATCGAGCATCAGCTCCTCGACGATGCCCCGCAGGGCCCGGGCGCCGGTCTTGCGGCGGTGGGCTTCGGCGGCGATGGCCTCCACCGCTCCGGGTTCGAAGTCCAGGCGCACATCGTCCATGCTCAGCAGCGTCTGGAACTGCTTCACCAGGGCATCCCGCGGCTCGGTGAGGATGGCCTCGAGGGCGTGGGTGTCCAGCGGCTCCAGCACCGCGCTCACCGGCAGACGGCCGATGAATTCGGGGATCAGCCCGTACTTCACCAGGTCGTCCGGCTCCAGGTTGCGCAGCACGTGGGCCGCCTGTTGGTCCTTGCCGTGGCGGCTGCGGCCGCGGCCCCCCTCGGGGATGAAGCCGATGGCATTGCGTCCCAGGCGCCGTTGCACCACGTCTTCGAGGCCCACGAAGGCGCCACCGCAGATGAACAGGATCTGGCTGGTGTCGATCTGAATGCAGTCCTGGTAAGGATGCTTGCGTCCCCCCTGGGGGGGCACATTGGCCACGGTGCCCTCCAGCAGCTTGAGCAGGGCCTGTTGCACGCCCTCGCCGGAGACATCCCGGGTGATCGAGGGGTTCTCGCTCTTGCGGGCGATCTTGTCGATTTCGTCGATGTAGATGATGCCCCGCTGGGCCTGATCCACATCCAGATCGGCCTTCTGCAGCAGCCGCAGCAGGATGTTCTCCACGTCCTCACCCACGTAGCCCGCTTCGGTGAGGGTGGTGGCATCGGCCACGGCGAAGGGCACGTCGAGCAGTTCCGCCAGGGTCTGGGCCAGCAGGGTCTTGCCGCAGCCGGTGGGGCCGATCAGCAGGATGTTGCTCTTGTGCAGCCGCGTGGCGGTCTGGCTGGTTTCCCCTTTGCCATCCCCCTGCCAGGCCAGGCGTTTGTAGTGGTTGTAAACGGCCACCGAGAGCACCTTCTTGGCCTCCTCCTGGCCCACCACCTGGGCATCGAGGTGGGCCTTGATCTCCCGGGGCTTGGGGATTTCCGCGAGGGTCGGGGCGGGCTTGCTGGTTTTCTTGGCGGGGGCCTTGCCCTTGGCCTCAGCGCTCTGGCGGCCGCCGCCGCTGCCCTGGCCTTCCACCAGTTCCTCGTCGAGGATCTCGTTGCAGAGATCGATGCACTCGTCGCAGATGTAGACCCCCGGGCCGGCGATCAGCTTGCGCACCTGATCCTGCGACTTGCCGCAGAACGAGCACTTCAGGTGGGCATCGAACTTGGCCATCGGGCGGGGCGGCGACGAGGTGGCTGGAGAGCCGTTGGGGAAACCTCTGGGGAGGTAGGGCTGTGGGCCCGAAACTCCAGGATCGACCCGATCCCTGGCTTCGTCAGCCGTCCTTAAGGATCAAACCGGGCTGCCGTCGGTGACGACGCGGTCGATCAGGCCGTATTGAACCGCTTCCGCCGGGGAAAGGAAGTAGTCGCGGTCGGTGTCTTCGGCGATCTTCTCCAGCGGTTGGCCGGTGTGCTCCGCCAGCAGGCCGTTGAGGGTGTCCTTGAGGAACAGGATTTCCTTGGCCTGGATTTCGATGTCCACCGCCTGGCCCTGGGCACCGCCGAGGGGTTGGTGGATCATGATCCGCGCGTTGGGCAGGGCCAGCCGCTTGCCCTTGGTGCCGCCGGAGAGCAGGAAGGCGCCCATGGAGGCGGCCAGGCCGTAGCAGATGGTCACCACATCGGGAGCCACCTGCTGCATGGTGTCGTAGATCGCCAGGCCCGCCGTCACGGAGCCGCCCGGGGAGTTCACGTAGATCTGAATGTCCTTCTCGGGGTCTTCGGCCTCGAGGAAGAGCAGCTGGGCCACCAGGGCATCGGCCACCTGGTCGTCGATGCCGGTGCCCAAAAAGATGATGCGTTCGCGCAGCAGGCGCGAATAGATGTCGAAGGCCCGATCGCCGCGGCCCGACTGCTCCACCACCGTGGGCAGCACGCCCGGG
>BJHC01000013.1 GCA_014191535.1 Cyanobium sp.
CCCAACATGAGAACCCGCCCAAGCCCCACGCCAACCACGATCCGGAAAGCCCGTGGGTGTTCTGGCGGGGGGTGCTGATCACGCTGGGGGTAGCCCTGGGGGTGCGGCAGGTGCTGCTGGAGGCCCGCTACATCCCCTCCGGCTCGATGCTGCCGGGCCTGCAGATCCAGGACCGGCTGCTGGTGGAGAAGCTCACCTTCCGCAACCGTCCGCCGCAGCGCGGCGAGATCGTGGTGTTCCATGCGCCCCACCATTTCGATCCGGTGCTGCGGGCCGGCCGTGAGGTGGGGCCCTTGCGCTGCCTGGTGGTGAACCTGCCACTGATCAATGGCATTCCGGGCCTGCAGGAGCCCGCCTGCGACGCCTACATCAAACGGGTGGTGGCCGTGCCGGGCGACCGGGTGGTGATCAACCCCCGCGGCCAGGTGCAGGTGAATGGCCGCTGGCTGCGGGAGCCCTACGTGACCAACTACTGCCCGGTGGATGAGCAGGGGATGGGCCCCTGCCGCACCCTCAACGCCGTGGTGCCCCCCGGCCACGTGCTCACCCTGGGGGACAACCGCGGCAACAGCTGGGATGGGCGCTTCTGGCCCGGTGGGCCCTTCCTGCCCCAGAGCGAGATCATCGGCCGCGCCTTCTGGCGCTTCTGGCCCCTGGGCACCTCCGGCCCCCTGCAGACCCCCGATCCCCTCAAGCCAGCGGCGGCCCCTGCCAAAGCTCCGGGTTGAGCCCGGTGGCCAGCACCCGGCCGCTGAGCTCAGCCCCAGCCAGGGGCTGATTGGCGGCGAGGGGAGCCCAGGGGTCGTCGCCGGCCCGCCAGCGCTGGACGGGATCAAACAACAGCCAGCGGCGGCTGCCCGGCTGCAGCCGCGGCGGCTCCAGGCCCAGCAGGGCGGCGGGTCCGAAACACAGGGCCTGCCACAGCTGGGCTGGGGTCCAGCCGGCGCCCACCACCAGCTCCCGCCACAGGCAGGGCAGCACGAAGCGATGGCCCGCCACCCCGGGCTTGCGTTGATCCAGCGGCAGCAACTGCTCCTCGGGATCCAGGGCCTGATGGTGCACCGCCACGGCGCTGATCAGCCCCTCCGCCAGGGCCCGTTGCAGGGCCACCCGATCGCTGGGGTTCCCCAGCGGGGGCACCACCCGCCAGCCCTCCGCCAGAGGGTTCAGGTCCGCCGCATCCGCCAGCAGATGCCACCAACACACCGTGGCTTCCGGCCGCTCCGGCGGGGGCAGGGCCGCCAACAGCTCCAGGGCCGCCGCCGTGGACAGATTCATCAGCTGCAGCCGCAGGCCGGCGTGGTTGCGGGCCAGGGCCAGCAGGCTCTGCAGGGGCACCGTTTCGCTGACCACCGGATCGGGGGGCCACCCCGCCCGCAGGGCCGCCACCCCTTCGCGCACAAAGCCGTTCTGGCTGAGGGCCGCATCGCGGGGGGCCAGCAGCAGAGGGGCCTGGCCGAATTCCCCCAGGCTCAGCCCACGCTCCAGCAGGGGCAGCGGCGGACAACCCTCCCCCTCCGCCAGGCCGATGGCCCCGGCCGCCAGTTGATCGCCATGGCCCGCCAGCTCCTGGCCCTCGCCACCGCGGCTGAAGCTGCCCCACAGCCACCACTGCAGGCCCCCGCCGGCGCTGAGGGGCTGGAGCCGTTCCGGGCGGTCACGCCAGCTGCGGGCCCGGGGCAAGAGGGCCACGGTGCCGTAGCCGGCGGCGATGGCGGAACGCTCCAGGCTGGCGAGGGTTTCGGCGGTGCCGAGCCAGGGATCCTCCAGCTGGGAATGGGGATCCACCAGGCAAGGGGCCAGCAGCCACCCCTCCGCCCGCAGGGGTGTCAGGCCCAGGCTGGCGCCCCGCTGCCGCGCCGCCTCCCCCTGGGCCCCATAGGCCCCCGCCTCCAGCAGCACCGTGGTGACCACGGGCGGCTGGCCCGGCCCCTCCAGCAGCTGAACCTGCTCCAGCAGCAGGGCGGGGGGGGCAGCGGAACTCACAGGGCGCCGGCGGCGGTGCGATCGAGAACACCCCCAAGATGGGCCGTCTGGTTCAGACAGACCACCACCGGCGGCTGATCGGCCCCCTGGGGGTAATCGATCACCGTCACGCCGCCATTGCCCTGCTTCACCGCCCAGATGTCGGCGGGGCCGAGCCCCAGCAGGGCGCAGAGGATCGTTTTGTTCACGGCGTCATGGGCCACCACCAGGGCGGTTTCGTGGTCGTCCAGGCCGGCGGCGATGCGGTTCCACCCCCGCAGGGAGCGATCCCACACGTCGTGGATGGTTTCGCCATCGGGCATCTGCACCGTTTCGGGAGCCCGTTTCCAATCCGCCAGCAGGGCACCCCACTCGGCGGCGATCTCCTGCTCCAGCCGGCCCTCCCAGTGCCCGTGGCCGATCTCCACCAGGTCGGACACGCTGGTGAGCGGCACGCCGGGGTGGTGGCGCAGGATGCCCTCCGCCGTCTGGCGGGGCCGCGCCATCGAACTGCTGTAGGCCCGGTCGAAGCCCACGCGGCTCAGGAAGGCCCCAGCGGCGGCGGCCTGGGCATGGCCGTTGCTGTTGAGGGGAATATCGATCTGGCCCTGGAAGCGCCCCTGGCGGTTCCAATCGGTTTCGCCATGGCGCACCAGCAGCAGGCGCGGGCCTGGGCCTTTGGCCGGCAGATGGCCCGCACACACCTCAGCGTGCAGGTGGGTGGTGCCGTTGAGGGATTCGATCTGCACGCTGAACGGCCGCCCTGCCCCCGGCTCGGCCGGGCTCACATTCAGCACCGACAGGGAGGCGTTATCCAGGCGCAGCCGCCGGAACCCCGAGGCCGGCAGATCCAGCAACGCCAGCAGCAGGCAGCGCAGGATGGCGTTGTGGGCCACCACCAGCACGGTCTGGGGCTGGGGGGCGCCGGGGTCATGGGCCGCCAACAGCCGGGCCGCGAAGCGCTGGGCCTGGGCCAGGAGCTCCGGAATCGGCTGATAAAGGCTGCCGTCGGCGCGCTGCAGCTCCAGGGCTTCGGGTTGCTCACGCCAGAGCCGGTGCTGCTCCGGGAAGCGCTCGCGCACCTCGCTGCTGAGCATCCCGGTCCAGGGGGCGAGATCCACCTCCAGCAGATCGTCGTCGAGCTGGGGGGTCAGGCCGCCCCCCTGGGCCGCCAGCAGCGTGGTGGCCGTGTCGCGGGCGCGCCGCAACGGTGAGCTGTAGGCGGCATCCAGCTGCAGCTCAGCCAGGGCGGCGCCGGTGGCCCGGGCCTGCTCCATGCCCGCCTCGGTGAGGCTGGAGAGGTCGTCCCGCCCCTGGATGCGGTGCTCCAGATTGAAGCTGCTGAGGCCATGGCGAACCAGCAGAATCCGGAGTGACACGGGGGCTCAAATCAGCAGAAGCCATCGTATGGGAGGGGTTTCTGCTGAGATGCTGAGCACAGCCCCACCGCCCGCACCGCCTCCGTGACCCCAGGCAACCAACCCGGCCCGCGGGGGGATCAGCCGGCGGCGCCCCGCTGGAAGCAGCTGCTGGCCCTGCTCAGCCTGGCCCTGAGCCTGTTGCTGTGGTTGAACGGCCTGCTGGACAGCCTCAGCCGCCCCTCCGTGGGCAATGCCCTGAATCGGCGCCAGCTGGAGCTGGCGGTGCTGGCCGAACCCAGCCTGCCCGCCCCGTGGCGCCCCCTGCTGGCGGGCCCCCAACCACGCCAGGCCCTGGCGGAGGCCCTGCGCGGCGAGGTGAACCGCAGCGCCGAAGCCGGCAACCCCGCCCCGGCCTCCCTGCAGCTGCTGGAGCAGGGGCTGAACCAGCTCCAGAGCGGCCAGGCCAACCAGGCCCGGGGCTCGCTGGAGCAACTGCTGGCCGAGGCCCCGGCGGGGCAGCGCCAGGAACGGCGCCTGGCGGAGGCCCTGCTGCAACCGCAACGGCCGGCGGTGCAGGCCGAAAGCCAGCGCGCCGCCCTGCGGCTGGTGGCGGTGACCGTGGGCCCCGCCGTGGTGCTGCTGCTCGGCATCGCCCTGCTGCTGCGGGAGCTGTGGCAGCGCTGGCGCGGCCGCAGCCCGGAGGCACCGCCCCTGCAGGGCCCGGCCCTGGGTGGCCTGGATGTGGTGCTGCTGATCGCCGGCGGCTTCGTGGTGGTGGGGGAACTGCTCACCCCGCTGCTGGTGGCGCCCCTGCTCAACGGCCTGCTCACCGCCCAGGCCATCGCCAGCCCCCTGCGGGAGGGGCTGAGTGTGCTGGGGCTCTACCTGGCCCTGATGGCCGGCCCATTGCTGATCTTGGTGGCGATGCTGCGGGGCCTCGGGCCGGCGCCGGAGGGGGGCTGGCTGCAATTCCGTTGGCGGCCCCTGGCCAGCGCCCTGCGCCGCGCCCTACGCACCTTGCTGATGGTGCTGCCCCTGGTGAGCCTGGCGGGTTGGCTGCTGGAGCACCTCTGGCGTGAGGGCAGCGGCAGCAACCCCCTGCTGGAGCTGGTGCTGAACAGCCACAACCTGCCGGCCCTGGCCTGCTTTGGCTTCACCGCGGTGGTGCTGGCCCCGCTGTTTGAAGAAACAATCTTCCGCGGCGTGCTGCTGCCGGTGGCCGCACGGCAGCTGGGCCCCGGCTGGGGCGTGCTGATCAGCGCCGCGGTGTTCGCCGTGGCCCACCTCAGCCTGGGGGAACTGCTGCCCCTGCTGGTGCTGGGCCTGGGGCTGGGCTGGCTGCGCTGGAGCGGCGGGCGGCTGGGCAGCTGCGTGTTGATGCACGCCCTGTGGAACGGGCTCACCTTCAGCAATCTGGTGCTGCTGGGCTGGTAGGTCTGCAATGGCCAACGGCCCCTTGCTGGGGGCCTGGGCCCATGGTTCACTTGCGAAGCTCCCTCCCCTGCCGTGGTCGCCGTTCCGGTTCAGCAGCCCGCCCAGGGGCAACCGAACCAGGCCCGCCGGCCGCTTGAGCTGATTCAGGGATCCCTGTCGGCCAACCGGGCCGACCGGCGCTCCCCCTGGCTCGGCAACCTGCACCGCATCGCCGATGGCAGCCTGCTTGGCCTGGGGGTGGCGGTGCTGGGCCTGAGCGCCCTGACGCTGCACTGGCAGGGGCAGTGGACCCGCAACTTTCAGCAACTGGAGGCCTCCCAGCGCCTGGAGCACCGCCTGCAGGAGTCGGCGGCCGTGCTGGAGCAGCACCACCTGACCATGACGGGCAAACCCACCCTGCTGGAGCCCACCAGCAGTGAAAAGCTGGTGTATCTCGATCCCCCCGGCGCCAGCCAGCCCAGTGGCTTCCGCTCCTTTCTGGCCCAGGTCAACCCCCGTGTGATCCTGCCGGGGTACTGAGGGTGGTGCACGGATTGGAGGGTCGCCGGCCAGCGGCACGCAGCAGCGGCACCCCAGGCCGCTCCAGGCGCGTGCTGACGTTCCAGCCGATCCCGGCCCGGCGGCTGTGGTTGGTGTATTTGCTCCTGGCGGCGGGCCTGGGGGGCCTAGCCCTGCGCCTGGCCTGGGTGCAGCTGGTGCAGGGCAACGAACTGCTCACCCGGGCCCGGGCGGTGCAGACCCAGACCATCTCGCCCCTGGGGCGCCGGCGACCGATCGTCGACCGCCAGGGGCGGCTGGTGGCCCTGGATGAGGAGCGCTTCACCCTCTGGGCCCACCCGCGCTATTTCGCCTTCCCCGGGGATGACATCGGCCGGCTGCGCAGCCCCCTGGATGTGGCCCGCAAGCTCTCGGCGGTGCTGGCGCTGCCCATGGCCGACCTGGTGCGCAGCATGGAGGGCCGCAAGTCGGGGGTGAAGCTGGCCACCGACCTCGACCCCGAAACCGCCCAGCGGGTGCGCAACCTGGGCATCAGCGGCCTCGACCTGGAGGCCTACCCCCAGCGCGTCTACCCCCAGGGGGGCCTGTTCGCCAACGTGGTGGGCTTCCTCAACCTGGAGCGGGTGGCCCAGGCGGGCCTGGAGCAGAGCCGCGACCGCGACCTGCGCCGCCATGAAGCCACCCGCAGCCTGCGGCGTGGTGCCGATGGCACCCCCCTACCCGATGGCCTGCGGGCGGGGGTGCTCTACGGCGACGACCTGCGCCTGCAACTCACCCTCGATGCCCGGCTGCAGCAGGTGGCCCAGCTGGCCCTGAGCAAGCAGGTGAAGCAGTGGCAGGCCAAACGCGGCGTGGCCCTGGTGATGGACGTGCGCAACGGCGAGCTGCTGGCGCTGGCCTCCACCCCCACCTACAACCCCAACAAGTTCTGGAGCTACAAACCCGGCCTGTTCCGCGAATGGTCCGTGCAGGACCTCTACGAACCGGGCTCCACCTTCAAGCCGATCAACCTGGCCATCGCCCTGCAGGAAGGGGCGATTGACCCCGCCGGCAAGGTCAACGATTCCGGCCAGCTGACCATCGGTGGCTGGCCGATCTTCAACCACGACCGCAAGGGCAATGGCGTCATCGACTTCCCCACGGTGCTGCAGGTGTCCAGCAACGTGGGGATGGTGCAGGCCATGCGCCGCGTCAAGCCGACGCGCTTCTGGCACTGGCTGCACACCCTCGGCATCGACAGCACCCCCGACACCGATCTGCCGGGGGCCCAGGCGGGCCAGCTCAAGACCCTCGAGGTGTTCCGCACCCAGCCGATCGAGCCCGCCACCGCGGCCTTCGGCCAGGGGTTCAACCTCACCCCGCTGAAGCTGGTGCAGCTGCACGCCATGCTCGCCAACGGCGGCCGGCTGGTGAGCCCCCACATCACCCGCGGCCTGCGCTCCGGCGACGACCTGGCCACCGCTCCCCCCGCCTCCGGGCTGCAGTTGTTCCGCCCGGAAATCACCCAGCCGGTGCTCCATTGGATGGAGACCGTGGTGGAGAAGGGCAGCGGCAAGGGGGTGAAAATCCCCGGCCACCGCATCGGCGGCAAAACCGGCACCGCCCAGAAGGCTGAGAACGGCGTCTACATCCCCGGGGCCCGGATCACCAGCTTCGTGGCCCACCTGCCCATCAACGATCCCCGTTATGTGGTGCTGGTGGTGGTGGATGAGCCCAAGGGGGGCAACGCCTACGGCTCCACCGTGGCGGTGCCGGTGGCCCGGCAGATCATCGAAGCCCTGCTGGTGATTGAAAAAATCCCCCCCAGCCGGCCCACCGCCGCCGCGGCCACCAACGCCGCCAACAAGCCCAAGCGCACCTGAATCCGCCCCGAGGAAAGCCCCATCACCGCTTGATAACAGAGCGGGCCGGGCCGGGTTGCGCTGGCTACGTTGTGCCCAACTCCGGGGCCCCGCATGGCCAATCTTCTCGATCAGCTGGCCGCCATGACCGTGGTGGTCGCCGACACGGGTGATATCGACGCCATCCGCCAGTTCACCCCGCGGGATGCCACCACCAACCCCTCGCTGATCCTGGCCGCCGCCCAGATCCCCGCCTACCAGAACCTGATCGATGCCTCCCTGCGGGAATCCCGCGAGGTGTGTGGTGGAGAGGCCCCCGCCGAGGAGGTGGTGCGCGAGGCCCTCGATGAGATCTGCGTCACCTTCGGCAAGGAGATCCTCAAGATCGTGCCGGGCCGCGTCTCCACCGAAGTGGATGCCCGCCTGAGCTACGACACCGAGGCCACCATCACCAAGGCCCGCAAGCTGATCGGCCTGTACCGCCAGGCGGGCATCCCCCGGGAGCGGGTGCTGATCAAGATCGCCTCCACCTGGGAGGGGATCAAGGCGGCGGAGGTGCTGGAGAAGGAGGGCATTCACTGCAACCTCACCCTGCTGTTCAGCTTTGCCCAGGCGGTGGCGGCGGCTGAGGCGGGGGTGACCCTGATCTCCCCGTTCGTGGGGCGCATCCTCGACTGGTTCAAGAAGCACACCGGCCGCGACAGCTATCCCGGCCCCGAGGATCCGGGCGTGGTGTCGGTGACCCAGATCTTCAACTACTTCAAAACCTACGGCTACAAAACCGAGGTGATGGGGGCCAGCTTCCGCAACATCGAGGAGATCATCGAGCTGGCGGGCTGCGATCTGCTCACCATCTCACCGGCCCTGCTGGATCAGCTGCGCCAGACCCAGGGGGAACTGCACCGCAAGCTGAACCCCTTCGATCCGGCCCCCACCGAACAGCAGTTGCACCTGGATCGGCCCGGTTACGAGGCGATGATGGCCCAGGACGCGATGGCCACCGAGAAGCTGGACGAGGGCATCCGCGGCTTCAGCAAGGCGATCGAAACCCTTGAGGCCCAACTGGCCCACCGGCTGGGGGAACTGGAGGGGGCCCAGGCCTTCCAGCACGCCGCCCAGGAGATCTTCCTGCTCAACGACCTGGACGGCGACGGCTGCATCACCCGCGAGGAATGGCTGGGCAGCGATGCGGTGTTCGATGCCCTCGACACCGACCACGACGGCCGGCTGCTGCCGGCGGATGTGCGCGGCGGGCTGGGGGCAGCCCTGGCGATCAGCGCCTCTTAACCCTTCTGCCCCAGACTGCCCACGCCGCCGTTCTCCGCCGTTGAACGCCCTCGACACCATGCGCGCCCTGGCCAGCAAGGGCGAAGTGCTGCAGATCCCCGCCGGCCAGCTGATCTTCAGCTCCGGTGAAACCGGCGACTGCATGTTCGGGGTGCTGGAGGGCAGCGTGGAACTGAGCTGGAACGAAGAAACCGGCCACGAGATCATCCAGGCCGGTGATGTGTTCGGCGCTGGTGCCCTGGTGACGCCGGAACACCGGCGCTACGGCAATGCCAAGGCCATCAGCGACTGCCAGCTGCTGATGATGAACCGGGAAAAGTTCCTGTTCGCCGTGCAGGAATCGCCGATGTTCGCCATCGAGCTGCTGGGCTCGATCGACCAGCGGCTGCGGCAACTGAAGGACTGCACCAAGGTGAGCTGAGGCTCAGCCCCGCTGGAACAGCAACCGCTTGATCACCCGCTGGGCAATGTCGCCGTAGCCCATCTCTCCGGAGAGGATCTGGGCGATGCGCTGGGGGGCCGTGGGGCGCTTGATGCCGATCTGATAGCCCACCTTCGGCACCCGGTAGAACACCTGGGCGATGCGGCGACCCCAGGCCATCGAGTCGCCCCAGGCGCTGCGCATGCTGGTGCTGTAGCCCTCCAGGGCCGCCAGGGCACCGGGGCCATCGCCGCGGCCCTCCGCCACCAGATAGCGATCGAGGGCCTCGGCCGCCTGCACACCACTGAGCAGGGCCGGCCGTAGGCCCTCCGCCAGGAAGGGATCGCAGAGCGAGGCCGCATCCCCCACCGCCACGGCGCCGCCGCCGGCGTGCAGGGGATGGTGGCCATCCCACACCCGCAGCGGTGAGCGCACCCGCAGGCCCGCATCGGCGGGCAGCCCCAGGCTGGGCAACAGCTGGGCCAGCACCGCATCGGCATCCGCCGCCTCGCGGCCCACGAACGTGCCCACCCCGATGCTGTAGCCCCCGCGGCGCGGGAAGGCCCAGCAGAAGCCATGGCGCACCAGCCCGAACTCAAACCGGGCCGTGTCGGGCTCGAGCACCTCCGCCTCCACCTCCGCCGCCACGGCGGCGGCAAAGCGGGGCCGCTCCGGCCCCAGGCCCAGGGCCTGCGCCAGCCGGGAGCTGGAGCCATCCGCCACCACCACGGCTCGGCCGTGGTAGCGATGCCCCCCGGCCTCCACGCACCAGCGGTCGCCATCCCGCTGGATCGTCTCCACCGCGGCCCCCTCGATCAACTCAGCCCCGGCCGCCACCGCCTGCTCCACCAGGTAGGCATCCAGCCGGGAGCGCTGCACGATCCAGAAGGGGGAATCCCCCGGCAGCTCGGCGATCACGGGATCCTCCAGGCACCAGGTGAAGCGCACCCGCGCAATCACCTGATCCACCACGGGCTGCAGGTCGAAATCAAACCAGCGCTGCACCGAGGCGGCCATGCCACCCCCACAGGGCTTCAAGCGCGGCAACCGTTCCCGCTCCAGCACCAGCACCCGATGGCCGCGGCGAGCGAGGTGATAGGCGGCGGAGGCACCGGCGGCGCCGGCGCCCACCACGATCGCAGCGAAGGGGGTCACGCCGCGCGCTCAGACCTTGAGGATGTCGGCTTCCTTCTCAGCCAGCAGCTTCTCGATCTCGGCGATGAACTTGTCGGTGAGCTTTTGCACCTTGTCCTGCTCATCGCGGCTCTGATCCTCGGAGTAGTCGCCGTCCTTCTCCTGCTTCTTCACCTTGTCGATGGCATCGCGGCGGATGTTGCGCAGGGCCACCTTGCCCTCCTCGGCGTACTTGGCCGCCAGCTTGCACAGCTCCTTGCGGCGGTCCTCGGTGAGGGGCGGGATGTTGATGCGGATCAGCTTGCCGTCGTTGTTGCAGGTGAGGCCCAGATCGCTCATGGAGATCGCCTTCTCAATCACCCCTAGGGAGCCGGCATCAAAGGGCTGCAGCTGGATCGTGGAGGAATCCGGCGTGGTGATCGTCGAGAGCGATTTCAACGGCATCTCGGAGCCGTAGTACTCCACCTGGATCTTGTCGAGCAGGGACGCGTTGGCCCGGCCGGTGCGGATGGTGTTGAAGGTGCGCTGGGTGGCATCCACCGACTTGCGCATGCTGGCTTCGAGATCCATGGCGGTTGACAGGGGGAGCAGACGAGTGGGGCTGAACGACCGGTGACGCCGGGCGGGACGACGTCAGACCGCCGGCAGGATGCTGGTGCCGATCGGTTCACCGCGCACGGCACGGCCGATGTTGCCGGCGCCGAACAGATCAAACACCACGATCGGAATGGCGTTGTCCTTGCACAGGGCGATGGCGGTGCTGTCCATCACCTCCAGTTCACCGCTGAGCACGTCCAGGAACGAGAGGCTCTCGTAACGCACCGCATCCGGGAACTTGTTGGGGTCCTTGTCGTAGACCCCATCCACCTTGGTGGCCTTGAACACCACATCGGCGCCGATCTCAGCGGCCCGCAGGGCGGCGGTGGTGTCGGTGGTGAAGAAGGGATTGCCGGTGCCGGCCGCGAAAATCACCACCCGCCCCTTCTCCATGTGGCGGATCGCCTTGCGGCGGATGTAGGGCTCGGCCACCTCCTGCATCGAGATGGCGCTCTGCACGCGGGTGGGCACGCCGGCGCGCTCGAGGCCGTCCTGCAGGGTGATGGCATTCATCACCGTGGCCAGCATGCCCACGTAATCAGCGGTGGCGCGGTCCATGCCGGCGGCGGAGCCCTTGAGGCCGCGGAAGATGTTGCCGCCGCCCACCACGATCGCCAGCTGGGTGCCGTCGGCCACGCAGGCCGCCACGTCCTGGGCGATGGCACTCACGATGGCGGGGTCGATGCCATACCCCTGCTCACCCATCAGGGCTTCGCCGCTGAGCTTGAGCAATACGCGCTGGTAGCCCATCCGTTCGCGCTTGCACGTCAGTCGGCCGAACAGTAGCAAGCGTCTGCGGTCTTGCCCCGTCGGCAGGGGCCCGCTTGACTGCCGCCAAATCAGGTTGAGGTCAGCGGCCATGCAGGAAGCCCAGACCGGTCCGCGCCGCAGTGATCTGCTGGCCCGCCTCACCCTCTCGGCCCTGGATCAGCTGGCGGAGGACCCCAGCTGCTGGCGGGAGCCGATGGTGCACCGGGCCCTGCTGGTGAGCGGCCTCTCGGTGCTGATCAGCAGCCTGGCGGTGGTGGAAAACGGCGGGGCGTGAACGGCTCCTAAAACTCGATGCCGGCCTGGGCCTTCACCCCCTGCTCCCGGAAGGGGTGGCGCACCAGCTTCATCTCGGTCACCAGATCGGCCCGCTCCAGCAGCGCCGGCGGGGCGCCGCGGCCCGTTAAGGCCACGTGGGTGAGGGGCGGGCGCAGGGCCAGGCCCTCCAGCACCTGCTCCACGGCGAGGTAGCCCAGCTTCAGGGCCACATTCACCTCATCGAGCACCACCAACTTGCGCTCGGCATCCGCCAGGTAGCTGCAGGAGCGCTGCCAGGCCTGCTGCACCAGCTCACGATCCCGTTCGCGGTCCTGGGTTTCCCAGGTGAAGCCCTCCCCCAGGGCATGCCAGTGCAGGGCCTCACCAAACAGCTCCAGGGCCTTGGCCTCCCCGGGTTGCCAGCCCCCCTTGATGAACTGCACCACCGCCACCTGCTCTCCGTGGCCGAGGGTGCGCAGCACCAGCCCCAGGGCGGCGGTGGTCTTGCCCTTGCCATCGCCGGTGAACACCAGCACCAGGCCCTTCTCCAGGTTGCGCTCCCCCACCCGCTGCTGCTGCACCTCCCGGCGCCGGGCCATGCGCTTGCGGTAGGCCTCGGAGCTGGCCTCCGGCGCCAGGTCGCCGCCCATGCCCAGCTCGCTGGCCGCCCGGTCGAGCGCGGAATCGGGGGAAGTGCTCATCGGGATCCTGCAGATCAGCAGCAATCTGGCGCGCTCAGGCGGCCCGTGATCGGGCCAGGGCCGCATCCACCGCCTGTTGCTGATCGCGGCGGGTGATCCAGTGGTGATAGGTGCGGGTGTGAATCGCCACGGAGTGGCCCATCATCCGGGCCGCCACCGTGTCGGGCAGGCCGATGTGAATGGTGCGCACCGCCCAGGCGTGGCGCAGGTCGTAGGGGGTGAGGGGCAGGTCGTAGCGGCGGAACTGCTCGGCCACGCGGCGGCCCACCTGCTGCAGGGTGGTGCGCCGCAGGTCGGTGGTCACCGCCGGCAGCAGGGCGCGGTCAAGCCCCAGCCGCGGCAGCTCGAAGCGCTCCACCCACTCCGGCTGGAACGGCCACACCTGGTGTTCGCCGGTCTTGCTGGTGGGCAGCACCCGCAGCACCCGGTCGCCACCGGGGGCCAGGGCGGAGAGGTCGGTGAAGAACACCTCGTGGTTGCGCAGGCCATAGGTGGCCATCAGGCCATAGGCCAGGCGCCAGCCGGGGTTGGGGATGCGCTCGATCCACTCCAGGATCTGCCCGTCGCTGGGCAGTTGCCGGAACTGGGCGGCATGCAGGCCGTAGCCACCGGCCCGTTCCCCCCAGTCCGCGGGCAGGGCCAGGCCCTCCTGGCGGGCCAGGGCCGCCAAGGCGGTTCCGCACTGCTGGCGACCGCGGCTGGCCAGGGGGTAGCTCTCCAGCACCAGCTCCAGCAGGGGCAGCCCCAGCGCCAGCCCCTGCTGCTGCGCCAGCCGTTGCAACCGCCGCAGGTAGGGCCGGTAGGCGCTGGTCCAGGTGGTGCGGCATCCGGAGGGGTTGCGGCGCCGCCGCGGATCGGCGAAGAACCCCTGCTCAAAACGCTGCACCGCCGCCTGGGGGTCGAGGCCCCGGCCAGGGCGCTGCCCCCCGGCAGCGGTGATCTCGGTGGCCCCAGCGCTGGCACTGCCCCAGCTGGCCCAATCAAAACTGTGCTGCTGCAACTGCTGCTGCACCCGCCGCAGGCGGCTGCGGGCCTCCTCCAGCCCCGGACCATCCGCCGCCAGGCCCAGGCTGATGCGCTGCACCCGGAAGCGGTCTCCACCCTGCCGGCAGGGCAGGGGTCCCCG
>BJHC01000014.1 GCA_014191535.1 Cyanobium sp.
GTGCATTACGGCCCCTTCGGCCGCCTGCACCGGCGCGATGGCGTGCTGGTGCCCCTGCGCCGGCCGGCACCGGCCCAGCCCCAGAGCGCCAACTGGCGCCAGGGGGATCGCTGCGCGGTGTTGCCAATCCGAACACACCTGCTGGGCAGCCTCGACGACCCCGCCGAGGTGCTGCGCCATTACGCCGGAGCCGTGATCCAACCCGGAGACGTGCTCACCATCGGGGAAACGCCCCTGGCCGTGATGCAGGGCCGCTACAACCATCCGGCCAACCTGGAGCCCTCGTCGCTGGCGCGGCTGCTGTGCCGGGTGTTCCACCCCACCAGCTCCCTGGCCACCGCCTGCGGCCTGCAGACCCTGATCGACAACGTCGGACCGGCCCGCGTGCTCTGCGCCTGGCTGCTGGGAACCGCCCTGAAGCTGGTGGGCTCGAAGGGCTGGTTCTACCGCCTGGCCGGAGAACAGGCGCGGCTGATCGACGATGTGACCGGCACCACACCGCCCTACGACCAGACCATCGTGCTGGGCCCCAGCCACAGCGCCCAGGTGTGCCGTCAGCTGGCCAGCGAACTGGGGGTGGCCGTGGCCGTGGTGGATGTCAACGACCTGGGGCGCGTCAAGGTGCTGGCCTCCAGCCCCGGCTGCGACGAAACCCTGCTGGAGCGTGCCCTGCGCCCGAACCCCGCCGGCAATGCCAACGAGCGCACGCCCCTGGTGCTGGTTCGCCCGTAGGGCCGATCGCCAATAGCATGGGTTCAGGCCAGCTCTGAGCAGCCCGTGCCGTCCGCCCCAACCACGCCATCCACGCCCAGCTCCCCCAGCCGGCAAGCCGGGGGGCAGCTCAGCGTCCAGCCGTTGAAGGCGTGGCATCTGCCCCTGCTCCAGGACGGCGACTACGACGATCTGATCCCCTTGCTGCAGCGGGCCCTCCTGCTGCAGGGCCCGGAACGGCTGCTGCACAGCCTGGCGCCGCGCCCCTCCCTGGCCCCGGACGTGCTGGTGGCCCACCGCGATCCCCAGCAGCCCCTGGGGGTGGTGGTGAGTGAACGGTTCAACCGCAGCGGCAGCTGTTGGCAGTTGCAACATCTGCGCAGTGGCGCCGGCTGCCTCCAGGCCGGTGAAGCCGGTCGCATGGCCATCGAAGCGGCCCTGGTGCGCGCGGCGATCCAACGCAGCCGGGGCGCCGCCAGCTGGATTGCCACCAGCGCCAGCGGCGACACCGTGCGCCTGGCGGCCCTGCGGCAACTGGGGTTCCAGCCCCTGCGGCGGGAGACCCTGTGGCGCTGGGAGCCCCCCGCCGACGCCCCGCAGCTGGATCCGCAGAGCCTGCCCAGCGACCTGGAGCTCAGCCGCCTCACCCGTCGCACCGCCGCCAGCCTCTGGCAACTGGAACAGGCGGTGCTGCCCGCCCAGCTGCGCCAGCTGCTCGACCGCAGCGTCGACGATCTGCTGGATCAGAGCGAGCAGCCCAGCCTGATGCTGATGGATCGCAACCGACGCCAAGCGGTGGCGGGTGCTCGCCGGTTGCGCCAGGGGCAGCGCAACGTGCTGGAAATCGAGCTCAGCCTGCATCCCGGCTGGACGCACCTGCTGGGCCAGCCCCTGCAACTGCTGCTGGACCAGTGCGGTGCCGGCACCGACCAGGTGCTGGTGCGCTGCGACAGCCTCGATCCTGCGCGGGCCGCCTGGCTGCACCAGCTCGGCATGGCGCCGGAGGGGGAGGAGGTGCTGATGGCCCGCAGCGTCTGGCGCCGTCACGCCCCCCAGCAGACCCAGGCCATGGCCCAGCGCCTGGAGGCGGTGCTGGGGCAACTGCAACCGCGGCAACGGCCCATCCCCACCCCCCTGGGCCGCTGAGTGCCGGCGCGCGCGCCCGCCCCACGGTCGGTGCTGGCCCTCGATGTGGGGCGTCGCCGCATCGGCCTGGCGGGTTGCGATCCCCTCGGCCTCACCGTGACGCCACTCACCGCCCTGCGGCGCGGCCGCTACGGCGCCGATCTGGAGCAGCTCCGCCCTTTGGTGCAGCAACGACGGGTGCAGGCGCTGGTGGTGGGCCTCCCCCTCGACAGTCGTCAGCAACCCACCGAGCAGGCCGAGCACTGCCGCCGGTACGGCGAGCGGCTGGCCCGCAGCCTGGAGCTGCCCCTGGCCCTGGTGAACGAACACAGCAGCAGCTGGGCCGCCGCTGAAGCCCATGGCCTGCAGGGCGACCGCAGTGGCGCCCTCGACAGCGCCGCCGCAGCGCTGTTGCTGGAGCAATGGCTGCAGGAGGGTCCGGAACCGCTGCCGGTCGCCGCGGCGACCCCCGGCCTTGGCCAGGGGTCAGACGCCCAGGCATCCTGAAGACATCTGCATCCGCCCCATGAGCTCCGACACCCCCAGCAGCAACGGCTCCGGGGATGTGCCCACCGTGCTGGTGCGCGATGCCTCCGGGCGGCAGCTGCTGTGCTTCCTCGAACAACTGATCCCCCTCGACGGTCAGGACTACGCCCTGCTCACCCCGGTGGACACCCCGGTGTGCCTGGTGAAGATCGCCGCCGATGAGGACGGCGAAGACGAAGTGATCGAAGAACTGGACCAGGCCGGCGCCATCCTCTCGGTGGCCGACGTGGTGCTGCAGGAGCACGACCTCACCCTGGTGCGCTCCGCCGTGACCCTCACCGTGAGCGGTGAACTGGAGGAGCCCGATCCGGAGGAGCTCGACGAGGACCTCGATGACGAGGACGACGAGGACAGCGACCTCTACGAAATGCTGATCCAGTTCCGCCACAACGATCAGGAATACGGCCTGTTCATCCCCCTCGATCCGTTCTTCGTGGTGGCCCGCATGGCCAATGGCGAAGGCGTGCTGGTGGAGGGTGAGGAATTCGAGCGGGTGCAACCACGGATCGAAGCCGAACTCGATGAGCGCGAACTGGGCGACGACTGAGGGCCATCAGCCGTGACCCGCGCCTCCCTCACTGAGCTGCTGCAACCCGACTGGGTGGCTGAGGGCACCCTGGCGGAGCTGCCCCTGGAGCAGCTGCTGGCGCGCGGAATTCGCGCCCTGGTGCTGGATGTGGACCGCACCCTGCTGCCCCATCGCGGCAGCGATCTGCCGCCGACCATGGAGCGCTGGCTGCGCCAGGCCCAGGAGCGCCTGCCCCTGCACCTGTTCAGCAACAACCCCTCCCGCAGCCGCATCGGCGGGGTGGCCACCCGGCTGGGGGTGCCCTTCACCACCAGTGCCGGCAAGCCCCGCCGTGCCCCCCTGCGCCGGGTGCTCGATGGCCTCGCCCTCCCCGCGGCCCAGGTGGCCCTGGTGGGCGATCGCGTGTTTACCGATGTGCTGGCGGGCAACCGCCTCGGCCTGTTCACCGTGTTGGTGAAGCCGGTGAACGCCGCCGGCGAACCCTGCCGCCATGACCGCTGGCAGCGGCTCGAGGTGTCGCTGGCCCGCCTGACGGGGGCACCGCTGATCTGAAATGGGAACCCGCAGGGTCATCAAGGTGGGCACGAGCCTGCTGCGCGGATCCCCGGAGCGCAGCACCGAAGCGGTGATTGGCGATCTGGCGGAGAGCCTCTGTGGCCTGTGGGGCCGCCAAGAACCGGTGGTGCTGGTCACCAGCGGCGCCGTGGGGCTGGGCTGTCATGCCCTCGGCCAGCGCCAACGCCCCAGCGAACTGGAGGCCCTCCAGGCCGCCGCCGCCGTGGGGCAGGGGCGGCTGATGACCCTCTACGACCAGGCCTTTGCCCGCCACGGCCGCTGCGTGGCCCAGGTGCTGCTCACCCGCAGCGACCTGGGCTCCCGCCGGCGCTACCAGAACGCCTGCCGCACCCTCGAGCAGCTGCTGGCCTGGGGGGTGACGCCGGTGATCAACGAAAACGACACCCTGGCCACCGAGGAACTCCGCTTCGGCGACAACGACACCCTCTCTGCCCTGGTGGCGGTGGCGGTGGAGGCCGACGAACTGGTGTTGCTCACCGACATCGACAGCCTGTACAGCGGCGATCCCCGCAGCGATGCCAATGCCCGGCCGATTGCGGTGGTGAACAGCCTCGCGGAACTGGAGGCCCTCAACGGCGCCGCCAAGGGTGGTGGGCGCTGGGGCACCGGGGGCATGACCACCAAACTGGCCGCCGCCCGCATCGCCACCGCCAGTGGGATCCAGGTGCGCCTGGCCGATGGCCGCGATCCACAGGTGCTGGAACGGCTGCTCGCGGGTGAAGCGCTGGGAACCCTGTTCCGCGCCAGCGACACGCCCCTCAGCAACCGCAAAGGCTGGTTGGCCCATGCCCTGGTGCCGAAGGGCTCGATCACCATTGATGCGGGGGCCGAGCGGGCGCTGCTGCGCGAAGGGGCCTCCCTGCTGGCGGCCGGTGTGCAAGCCGTGGAGGGGGAGTTTGGCTGCCACGATCCGGTGCGGGTGCTCAGCTTCGATGGCCGTGAGCTGGCCCGGGGCCTGAGCGCCATGGCCAGCGCCGATCTGCAGCAGCGCAAGGGGCAGCGGGGCCTGGTGGTGCACCGCGATCAGCTGGTGCTGATCCCCTAGCCAGCGGCCCTACGATCCGCCGAGGGATCGGGGTTCCATGCGCTTCAGCGACCTGCTCAACCGCCTCAGCGAAGTGCAGGCCTGCGGCGGGCTGGAGGCCTCGGCCCTGCCCCACGACCTGGGGCAGAACCCGGAGCTGCAAACCGCCGCCGCCCTCGATCAAGCCCAGGCGGGTCAGCTCAGTTTTCTCGAATCGGGCAACGCCCTGGCCGCCGCCCTGGCCGCCAGCCAGGCGGGCGCTCTGCTGCTGCCGGCCAAGGGGGATGAGGCTGCCGCCCTGCAGGCCCAGGCCAGCGCCGCCGGCATGGCCTGGATCGCCCTGAAGGATCCGCGCCTGGGCTTCGCCGAGGCCCTCGATGCCCTGCATCCGCCCCAACCCAAGCCCCCCGGCCTTCATCCCAGCGCTGTGGTCGACCCCAGCGCCGTGGTGGGCATGGGCAGCCATGTCGGTGCCTTCAGCGTGATCGGCGCGGCGGTGCAGATCGGCGCCGGCTGCACCATCCATCCCCAGGTGGTGATCTACGACGACGTGCAGATCGGCGATGGCTGCGAACTGCATGCCGGTGCGGTGCTGCACCCCGGCTCCCGGCTGGGGCGCGGCTGCGTGGTGCACTCCAATGCGGTGGTGGGCAGTGAAGGCTTCGGCTTCGTGCCCACCGCCAGCGGCTGGCGCAAGATGCCGCAGACCGGCCTGGTGGTGCTGGAGGACGGCGTGGAGGTGGGCTGCGGCAGCACCATCGATCGCCCCTCGGTGGGCGAAACCCGCATCGGTGCTGGCACCAAAATCGACAACCTGGTGCACGTGGGCCATGGCGTGACCACCGGCAAGGGCTGCGCCCTGGCGGCCCAGGTGGGCATCGCCGGCGGCGCACGGCTGGGCAACGGCGTGATCCTGGCGGGCCAGGTGGGCCTGGCCAACAAGGCGGTGATGGGCGACCGCTCGATCGCCTCCTCCAAATCGGGGATCCACGGCGAAGTGGCCGCTGGCGAGGTGGTGAGCGGCTACCCCGCCATCCCCAACCGGCTGTGGCTGCGCTGCTCCGCCGCCTTCAACAAGCTGCCGGAGCTCACCAAAGCCATCCGCCAGCTGGAGAAAGGCCGCACCCCCACCGACGCGTAGCCTCGCGGCCGGGCCACCGCCGTACACCATGACCAGCTACCGGATCACCCTGCTCCCCGGCGATGGCATCGGGCCGGAGATCACGGCGGTGGCCCGGCAGCTGCTGGATGCCGTGAGCCGGCGCCACCACTTCGAGCTCCACTACGACGAGCAGCCCATGGGGGGCTGCGCCATCGACGCCACCGGTGAGCCGCTGCCCGCCAGCACCCTGGAGGCCTGCCGCAACGCCGATGCGGTGCTGCTGGCGGCGATCGGCTCCCCCCAATACGACAGCCTGCCCCGCGAGAAGCGCCCTGAAACGGGCCTGTTGGGACTGCGGGCTGGGCTGGGGCTGTTCGCCAACCTGCGGCCGGTGAAGATCATCCCGGCCCTGATCGACGCCTCCACCCTGAAGCGGGAGGTGATCGAGGGGGTCGACCTGCTGGTGGTGCGCGAACTCACCGGCGGGGTGTATTTCGGGACACCGAAGGGGCGTGTGGAGGCCGACGGCCGCGTGCGCGGCTTCAACACCATGGCCTACTTCGACGATGAAATCGATCGCATTGCCAAGGTGGGCTTCGAGCTGGCCCAGCAGCGCCGTGGCCGGCTCTGCAGCGTGGACAAAGCCAACGTGCTGGATGTCAGCCAGCTCTGGCGCGACCGGGTGGAGGCCCTGCACGCCGCCAGCTACAGCGGCGTGGAGCTGAGCCACATGTATGTGGACAACGCCGCCATGCAGCTGGTGCGCAACCCACGCCAATTCGACGTGCTGCTCACCAGCAACCTGTTCGGCGACATCCTCAGCGACGAGGCCGCGATGCTGAGCGGTTCGATCGGCATGCTGCCCTCCGCCTCCCTGGGCTCCAGCGGGCCGGGCCTGTTTGAGCCGATCCACGGTTCCGCCCCGGACATCGCCGGCCAGGACAAGGCCAACCCCATGGCCATGGTGCTCAGCGCCGCCATGATGCTGCGGGTGGGCTTGCAGCAGGAGGCCGCTGCCACCGACCTGGAGCAGGCGGTGGACCGGGTGCTGGCCCTCGGCGTCCGCACGGGGGATCTGATGGCCGAGGGCTGCACCCTGGTGGGGTGCCGTGCCATGGGGGATCAGCTGCTGGCGGCCCTGGAGGCCTGAGCCGGGTCCGGCGACCTGCCAAACTCCCCCCAGTTCTGCTGATCCCGCGCATGTCGAAGCGTCACCCGGTTGTGTCCGTCACCGGTTCCTCCGGCGCAGGCACCAGCACCGTCAAACGGGCGTTTGAGCACATCTTCAAGCGCGAGGGCATCACCCCGGCCGTGGTGGAAGGCGACAGCTACCACCGCTACGAGCGCGGCCCCATGAAGGAGGCCATGGCCGCCGCCCTGGCCAAGGGCGAGAACTTCTCCCACTTCGGCCCCGAGGCCAACCTGTTCGACAAGCTCGAGGAGCTGTTCCGCACCTACGGCGAAACCGGCAGCGGCCAGAAGCGCTACTACCTCCACTCGGTTGAGGAGGCCGCCGAACACAACGCCCGCCTCGGCACCAACCTGGAGCCCGGCCAGTTCACCCCCTGGGAAACCATCCCCTCAGGCACCGACCTGCTCTTCTACGAAGGCCTGCACGGTGGCGTGAAGGGCAACGGCTACGACGTGGCGAGCCTGGCGGATCTGCTGGTGGGTGTGGTGCCGGTGGTGAACCTGGAGTGGATCCAGAAGATCGCCCGCGACAACAAGGAACGGGGCTACTCGGCGGAGGCCACCGTGGACACGATCCTGCGGCGCATGCCGGACTACATCAACCACATCTGCCCGCAGTTCAGCCAGACGGACATCAACTTCCAGCGGGTCTCCACGGTGGACACCTCGAATCCCTTCATGATTCGTGATATCCCCACGCCGGATGAGTCGTTCGTGATCATCCACTTCCGCAAAGGTGCCCGCGAGAAGTGGGGGATCGACTTCGCCTACCTGCTCGACATGATCCACGATTCGTTCATGTCCAGCCCCACCTCCATCGTGGTGAACGGCGGAAAAATGGGCTTCGCCATGGAGCTGATCCTCACCCCGATCATCCACCGCATGATCGAGGAGAAGAAATTCGCCTGAAGCACGACTGCGCCTAACCTGAGGCACAACGGAGCCATCGGCCAGGCCCATTCCGTTCGCAGCACCACTGCCACAGGATTCCGTGAGGGATCCGCTGAACCGGAGGCGTCGCCCCCTCTCCTTCGTGATCCGAGGGGCGGGGGCCGTTCCTCTGACCACGGCGGCGCTCCAACCGCGCTGGGATCGCATCAACAGTGCTGAGGCCATCGGCCGGGCCCGGCGCATCTACTACGCCTTTCTGGAGCAGAGCGCCAGCGCCGCCGAACCCCTGGGCATCGTGATGCCCGCGGAGAGCAGCGGTGGTCGGGTGGTGTACGAACTGCCGGTGCTGCTGCCGGAAGAACAGTTCATCCCCATGGAGCTGGTGCGGGGACGGTCGGGACGCAACCGCCCGAGCCGCAGCCCCTACCGGAGTTGAGCCCTGGAGCCGTTCCCGTTGCCAGCGACGCCCCTGCCCCCGCTTGCCCTGGCGTTGATGGCCCTGCTCGGGGCCTGCATCGGCAGTTTTCTCAATGTGGTGGTCTGGCGCCTGCCCCGGCAGGAATCGGTGGTGCGGCCCCGCAGCCACTGCCCCCACTGCGGCACCCAGCTGCGCTGGCATGAGAACGTGCCGGTGCTGAGTTGGGTCGTGCTGCGGGGCCGCTGCGCCCATTGCGGCGCCCCCATCAGCCTGCGCTATCCGGCGGTGGAGCTGCTGGTGGCGGGGCTGTTCGTGGCCACGGCCCTGGGCAGCCCAACCACCCTGGGGGGTGCGGCCTGGCTCCTCCAGCTGCTGGCGGGCTGGCTGTTGGTGGTGCTGCTGGTGCCGCTGCTGCTGATCGATCTCGATCACCTCTGGCTGCCGGAACCCCTCTGCCGCTGGGGCGTGGTGCTGGGGCTGGTGATCACCGCCGCCGCCGGCTTCAGCCAGGGGGAAGCCCCGGGCCGCAGCCTGTTGTTCTGGCATCTGCTGGCGGCCAGTGCCGGTTTGCTGGGGTTTGAGGCCACCAGCGCCGCAGCCCAGCGCCTGCTCGGCAAACCAGCCCTGGGGCTGGGGGACGCCAAGCTGGCGGCCCTGCTCGGGGCCTGGTTGGGGCTCACCGGCCTGGGGCTGACGGTGCTGCTGGCGGTGTTCACCGGCGCCGCGGTGGGCGTGATCGGCCTGGTCAGCGGCCGGCTGCAGCGCGGGCAGCCCGTTCCCTTCGGCCCGTTCCTGGCCGTCGGTGGCCTGGCGGTGTGGTGCCTGGGGAACCCCTTCTGGCTGCAACAGCTGGGGCCCCTGCTGGGCTGGTCCGCCCTTTAATGGACTGACGTTCCCGTGTCATGGACACCGGCCACCCGCATGTCCCTGTTCGACTGGTTTGCCGATCGCCGCAAGACCGCACCGGCGGTGCGCAACGCCCAGGACGTGAATGAGGAGGACGGCCTCTGGAGCAAATGCCCGGAGTGCGGTCTGGTGGTGTACCGCAAGGATTTGGCCGCCAACGCCAGCGTCTGCAGCGGCTGCGGCTATCACCACCGCATCTTCAGTGAGGAGCGCATCCGGCTGATCGCCGATGAGGGCAGCTTTGAGCAGCTCGATGCCGACCTCTGCCCCACCGATCCGCTGGCCTTCAAAGATCGCCGCAGCTACGCCGACCGCATCCGCGACACCCAGCGCTCCACCGGCCTCAAGGACGGCGTCATCACCGGCCTCTGCCGGGTGGAGGGGCGCCCCCTGGCCCTGGGGGTGATGGATTTCCGCTTCATGGGCGGCTCCATGGGCTCGGTGGTGGGGGAGAAACTCACCCGCCTGATCGAGGAGGCCACGGCCCGCCGCTACCCCGTGCTGATCGTCTGCGCCTCCGGCGGTGCCCGCATGCAGGAGGGGATGCTCTCGTTGATGCAGATGGCCAAGATCTCCGGGGCCCTCGACCGGCATCGCCAGGCCAACCTGCTCTACATGCCCCTGCTCACCCATCCCACCACCGGAGGGGTGACCGCCAGCTTCGCCATGCTGGGCGACCTGATCCTGGCGGAACCGAAGGCCCTGATCGGATTTGCCGGCCGCCGGGTGATCGAGCAAACCCTGCGGGAAAAGCTTCCCGACGATTTCCAGACCGCCGAATACCTGCGCGACCACGGCTTCGTGGATCACATCGTGCCCCGCACCAAGCTGCGCAGCACCCTGACCAGCCTGATGGCCATTCACGGCTGCGCCAAGCCGGTGGCCGCTTGAGGCGCCTGCTGGCGACCCTCTGCACAGTGCTCTGCGCAGGCCTCAGCGCCGCACTGCTGCTGCTGGCCTCCCCAGCCTGGGCGGGTCCGGTGGATTGGCACGAGGTGGCCCAGGGCCCGGAAGGGCGCCAATGGTGGGATGCGGGCAGCCTGCGCATCAACCGCGATGGCAACCTCACGGTGCTCAGCCGCTTCCAGCCGGCCCCACCCGCCGATCAGCCCCTGAACCGCGACGGCAGCGAACCGCGCCCCCCCGCCAGTGACCTCTACGTGATGGAGATCGACTGCGGCCAGGATCTGTTCCGTGACACCTCGATCAACGGCATTCCCCAGTGGGGCAGCAGCTGGCAGGTGGTGCGCGGTGATGGCTTGATCGAAGCCACGATCAAGGCGGTGTGTGCCGCCGGGGCCGACCTGCTGGCAGGCTCCTGATCCGCCCGTCTCCGCTGCCATCCCCGTGACCGCGTCCGCCGCCCCATCCGCCCCAAGCCCGCGGCCCCTGGGGGTGGCCCTGGTGGGTCTGGGCTTTGGCGAAAAGGTGCATCTGCCGGCCCTGCTGGATTGCCCGCTCACCGAACCGGTGGCCCTCTGGCATCACCGGCCGGATCGGCTGGAGCAGGCCCGGGCCGCCACGGGTTTGCCGGGATTTGAGCGGTTCGAGGCCCTGCTGGAGGACCCGCGCGTCCAGGCCCTGGTGATTGCCACCCCCCCGGAGCCCCGCTTCGCCCTGGCCCAGGCGGCCATCGCCGCCGGCAAGCACCTGCTGCTGGAAAAGCCGGTGGCCCTCGACGCCGCCCAGATCGAGGAGCTGCAACGCCAGGCCCTGGCCGCGGGCGTGACCGTGGCGGTGGATTTCGAATACCGCGCCGTTCCCGCCTTCCAACAACTGGCGGGGCTGCTGCAGCAGGGGGCCGTGGGGGAGCCCTGGCTGATCAAGCTCGATTGGCTGATGGGCAGCCGCGCCGATGGCACGCGCCCCTGGAGCTGGTATTCCCAGCGGGCCGCCGGCGGTGGGGTGCTGGGGTCGCTGGGCACCCACGCCTTCGACACCCTCCATTGGTTGGTGGGCCCCAGCCGCGCGGTGAGCGCCCTGCGCAGCACCGCCATCCCGGAGCGCCCCCTGCCCGATGGCAGCGGCCGCCTGGGGGCCGTGGATGCGGAGGACATCGCCCTGCTGCAGCTCGAGCTGGAAACCAGCGCCGGCCAGCGGCTGCCGGCCCAGGTGAGCCTGGCGGCGGTGACCCGCCCGGGGCGGGGCTACTGGATCGAGGTGTACGGCAGCGAGGGCACCCTGGTGCTGGGCTCCCCCAACCAGACGGACTACGTGCACGGGTTCCAGCTGTGGCGCTCACGCCACGGCGGTGAGTTGCTGGAGCTGGCCCCCGATCCCGAACTGGCGTTCCCCCGCACCTGGCCGGATGGCCGCGTGGCGCCGGTGCGGCGCCTGATGCAGTGGTGGGCTGAAGCCGCCCTGGAGCACAGGCCGATGCTGCCGGGGCTGGGGGAAGCGGTGCTCAGCCAGCGCGTGTGCGACCGGGCCCTCCAGGCTGCGGACACGGGACTGCGGCAGCCGATCTAGGCGCAAGGGGGGGCCGAAAAGGCGCCAGTTAGGATCCCCCGCATTCCCAACACGGTTTCCCCCATGGCGCTCGTTCCGCTTCGGCTGCTGCTCGACCACGCCGCTGAAAACGGCTACGGCATCCCTGCCTTCAACGTGAACAACCTGGAGCAGGTGCAGTCGATCATGGAGGCGGCCTACGAGACCGACTCTCCGGTGATCCTGCAGGCCTCCCGCGGCGCCCGTCAGTACGCCGGTGAGAGCTTCCTGCGCCACCTGATCCTGGCCGCCGTGGAGACCTATCCGGACATCCCGGTGGTGATGCACCAGGACCACGGCAACAGCCCCGCCACCTGCTACGGCGCCGCCGCCAACGGCTTCACCTCCGTGATGATGGACGGCTCGCTGATGGCCGATGCCAAGACCCCGGCCAGCTACGAGTACAACGTGGCCGTCACCAAGGAAGTGGTGGATGTGGCCCACGCCATCGGCGTGAGCGTGGAAGGCGAACTGGGTTGCCTGGGCTCCCTGGAAACCGGCATGGGTGAGGCCGAGGACGGCCACGGCTTCGAGGGCAAGCTCGACCACAGCCAACTGCTGACCGACCCCGCCGAAGCGGCCGACTTCGTGGCCAAGACCAAGGTGGATGCCCTGGCCATCGCCATCGGCACCAGCCACGGCGCCTACAAGTTCACCCGCAAGCCCACCGGTGAAGTGCTGGCCATCAGCCGCATCGCCGAGATCCACAAGGCCATCCCCAACACCCACCTGGTGATGCACGGCTCCTCCTCCGTGCCCCAGGAGTGGCTGGACATGATCAACAAGTTCGGCGGTGCCATCCCCGAGACCTACGGCGTGCCCGTCGAGGAAATCCAGGAAGGCATCCGCAACGGCGTGCGCAAGGTGAACATCGACACCGATAACCGCCTGGCCTTCACCGCCGCCATCCGTGAGGCCGCCGCCAAGGATCCCGCCAACTTCGATCCCCGCCACTTCAACAAGCCCGCCCGGGCCTACATGAAGCAGGTGTGCCTGGATCGTTACCAGCAGTTCTGGTGCGCCGGCAACGCCAGCAAGATCAAGCAGCGCGACATCAACTACTACGCCGATCTGTACGCCAAGGGCGCCCTCGACCCCAAGACCGCCGTCGCCGCCTGATCCCAGGCCCGATCAGCACATCACCGGGGGCCTACGGGCCCCTTTTTTGTGGCCAGCCTCAACCCAGCCTCAACCGGCCACCAGCTTGCGCAGGGCATCCTGCAGGCTGCGCTCCATCACGAAGCGGCGGCCGTCCGTGACCACCACCCGCACCAGGGTGGGCAGGGCGTTGCTGGTGCTCTGCAGGTAAATCGGCTCCACGTAGAGCAGCCCCTGGCCCACCGGCAGCACCAGCAGGTTGCCGCGGACCAGGCGGGAGCCCTCACGGTTCCACAGGCCGAACTGATAGCTGATGGCAGGGTCCTGCTCGATCAGCGCTGAGATCTGCTGGGGCCCCAGCAACAGCCGCTGCTGCGGGAAGCGCACCAGGAACAGCTGCCCGTAGTTGGGGGGGTCGTTGCGGGCGGCCAGCCAACCCACCATGTTGGGCCGGCGCAGCGGCGTGAACGGCAGCAGCAGCACAAACTCCGGCCGGCTCTGGCCCGGCAGCTGCACGGTCACGTGATACGGCCGCACGGCGGTGGTGGCGCTGCCGTAGATCTCCTGGGGCACGGCCCAGACGTCGTCACCGTTGTAGAAGGTGCGCACGTTGGTGACGTGGTAGCGCAGCATCCGCTCCGCCTGCACCTGGAATTGGCTCTGGGGCACCTGGATGTGGGCGAGCAATTCCGGGGGCATGGCCGCCAGGGGGCGGAACAGCTCCGGGAACGCGCGCCGCCAG
>BJHC01000015.1 GCA_014191535.1 Cyanobium sp.
CCGCCAGCTCGACCCGCTGCCGCCCCCCCACCAACCAGTTGCGTTCGTGGATCTGCAACTGCGGCTGGGGCAGCTCCACCGCCGCCAGCTCCGCCCCCCGGGCCACCGTGCTGGCCAGCAGCTCCAGGGCCTGGCGGGCCGGCAGGCTGGGGGCCCGCAGCAGCAGTCGGCCGTGGTCCTGACGGATGCGGAAGGGGCTGCCCTGCAGGCTGCGGGCCAGCTGCCGCTGCCACGGCAGGGGCTGCCCCGTGAGCGAGCGGCTGCTCTGGGTGAGCTGCAGACGCCCCGGGGCCGGGAAGCGCAGGGAGGTGTCCAGCTCCACGCAGCCCGCCAACAGCGCCGTGAGCAGCAGCAGCACCAACACCACCACGGCAAAGCCCAGCGGGGCGCGGGTGGCTCCGGTGGGCGGCGGCGGGGGCGGCTCCGGCAGGCGCCGCCGCCGACCGCGGCGGGCCATGGCCCGCACCTGCCCCTCGAGGGGCTCCATCTCCCCCAGGCTGGGCAGGGTCATCGACCACTCGCGCGGCCGCTGCAGGGCCGGGGCCTCCAGCACCTCCTGCAGATCCCGGGCCTGGTTGCGCAGGTTGGCGTCACGGCAGGCCCGCAGGCTGCGGCAGGTGGCCGCCGCAGCCGCCGTGTCCCCTTGCCCCATCTGGGCCGTGGCCAGCAGCAGGCGCAGCTCACCTCCCTCAGGGGTGCTGGCCCCGTGCAGCTCCAGCAAGGGCGCCAGCAGCTGCTGGCAGCGGCCGTAATCGCCGCGCTCCAGGGCCGCCCGGGCCTGCTCCAGTGCGTCCGCCACCCCGCGGCTCAGCCCCGGCCGGGGCTGGAGCGGCCCACCACCATGGTGCCGATGCCCGCATCGGTGAACACCTCCAGCAGCAGGGCGTGGGGGGTGCGGCCATCCACGATGTGGGCCGCCGCCACCCCCTGGGCCAGGGCGCGGATGCAGCACTCGGTCTTGGGGGTCATGCCACCGGCCACCACGCCGGAGGCGATCAGCTCGCGGGCGCCCGAGAGGGTCACCGAGCGGATCAGGGAGGCCGGGTCCTCGCGGTTGCGCAGGATGCCGGGGGTGTCGGTGAGCAGGATCAGCTTTTCGGCCTGCAGGGCCGCCGCCAGCTCGCCGGCCACGGTGTCAGCGTTGATGTTGTGGGCCTGGCCCGAGCGATCGGCCGCCACCGAAGAGATCACCGGGATGTAGCCGGCATCCAGCAGCGGCAGCAGCACGGATGGATCCACGGCAGCCACATCCCCCACCAAGCCGTTGCTGCCATCGCCATAGGTGCGCGCCACCACCAGGCCCCCATCGCTGCCGCAGAGCCCCACCGCCTTGGCCCCCAGCCGGTTCAGCCCGTTGACGATGTGCTTGTTGACGCGGCCCACCAGCACCATCTCCACCACATCCATGGTTTCGGGGGTGGTGACCCGCAGGCCATTGCGGAACTCCGGCTCGATGTTCAACCGGGCCAACCAGTCGTTGATCTCCGGCCCACCGCCGTGCACCACCACCGGCTTCACCCCCACCGAGGCCAGCAGCACCAGATCGCGGTAAACGGCGTCGCGCAGGTCCTCCCGGGCCATGGCCGCCCCGCCGTACTTCACCACCACCCGCCGGCCGGCGAAGCGCTGGATGTAGGGCAGGGCCTCACTCAGCACCGACACCCGCAGGGCATCGCTGTGGTCGCTGGCGGCGGAGGTGGAGCTCAAGGCGGGCTGGGGATCTACACGAACGGTATCCAGGCTGGGAAGCCCGGCCCTCAGGCGGGCAGCAGTTCCAGCAGCACCTCACCGCTGCCGGGCTGGGAGAGCCGGGCCTGCAGGCCCTTGGCGAAGAAGCGGCCCAGGCGCTCCTGTTTCTCCTGCCAGCGCCCGTAGGGCACGCCCTCGGTGCGGAAGCGCAGGGCCAGGCCGTAGCCCCCGTCCACCGCCAGCTCCAACACGCTCAGCAGCTGCGGCGGCGCGTCCTCGTCCCAGAGCTTGAGGGCCTCCAGGGAGCTCTCCAGGTGGGCTTTCTGGCCATAGCGCCAGCGGGTCACATCCTTCACCAGCTTGCGCAGGGTCTGGTTGGCGGGCAACTCCCGCAGGGGCAGCACCGCCGGATCCGGCGGCAGCAGGTCCGCCGGGGGCAGCTCCGACGACTTCAACGCCAGACCCCCCAGCAGGATCGGAATCCCGTAGAAGATCGTGGGCAGGCTGAGGTTGGGATTGGCGGTGGCGTAGCCGATCCAGCCGATCACCGACAGGGAGACCCCGGCGATGGTGACTAGGCTTCCGGGTGAGGTCAGGGAACGCATGGCGCCATCTTCGGTCAACGGGGATTCAGCACAGGACGCCGCCGCGGAGCAGCCCTCCACCCCCGAGCTGCTGGAGCAGCTGCGCAGCGACCGACTCTGGTTGCTGCAACAGATCGATGCGGGGCGCTGGCCAGATCTCAGGCTCGATCTGGCGGCCCTGGAGCGGGAGCTGGGTCAGTTGCTGGAGCAGGCCCAGGAGCGGCTGGGCAGCCCCCAGCCCTGAACAGCGGCGACGGCGATGCAGCGCTCAGAAGGGAATCTCGTCGTCACCCTCGGGCAGGTCGGGCACCAGCGGGGAGGCATTCCAGGTGGGGGGCTCGGGAGCGGCGGCCGCGGCCGGGGCAGGAGCGGCGGCCCGGGTGGGGCGCGGTGCCGCCTGGCGGGCGGGGGCACTGGCCCCCGACGGGGCGGCGGGTGCCGGGGCGGATGCGGCCATCGGCATCGCTGCGGGCGCCGGTGCTTGGCCACTGCCACCACTGCCCGCTCCGATCGGATGCAAGCGCGCCAGGGTGAATTCGGCCCGCTTCTCCTTGACACCGTCCTGACGGGTGACGGTGTTCATGCGCAGCCGGCCCTCCACCATCAGGCGCTGGCCCACCTGCACGCGGTTCTGCAGGTCCTGGGCGAGGTTGCCCCAACCCACCACCTTGAGCTGGCCCGGCGGATCATCGGGGCGCAGCCCCTCAAACTGCACGGCCATCTCCGCCACTGGAGTCTGGTTGTCCTGGGTGTAGCGCACCTGGGGCGCCTCCAACACCTCCACCTCCAGCAAGCAATGGTTCACAGGACCGGGCAACAGCAAGGGGCCACATCCTGATGCACGAGCAGCCTTTGCACCAGGGGGGGGCCGCCCAGCCGCCGCTGATCTGGCTGCTGGGGGGCACCGGCGACGGCCCGCCCCTGGCCGAAGCCCTGCTGCAGCGCGGCTGGCGGCTGCGGGTGAGCCTGGTCACCGCCGCGGCCACCCGTGCCTACACCCCCCATCCCCAGCTGCAGCTGCTGGTGGGGGACCTGGCGGATGACGCCGCCGTGGAGCGCGAGCTGCAGCGGCAACACCCCCACTGGGTGGTGGATGCCACCCACCCCTTCGCCCAGCACATCAGCGCCCGGCTGGAGCGGGTCTGCCGCCGGATCGGACAGCCCCTAGAGCGGCTGGAACGCCCCAGCCTGGCGGCCGACGCCGCGGCGACGGCGGGAACCACCGTTGCCCTACCGGGACTCGCCGCCCTGGCGGATCTCAACCTCACGGGGGAGCGGTTGCTGCTGGCGATCGGATCGCGGCAACTGGCCCAGGCCCTGGCGGCCAGCAACGCCGACGCCCATTACGCCCGCATCCTCGATCGCCCCGGCAGCCTGCAGCTGGCCCTGGCGGCGGGCCTGCGGGACCACCAACTGGCCTGCCTGCGGCCCAGCCAGCCCCAGCCGGGGGAGCTGGAGGCCGGGGCCCTGGAGACGGCCCTGTGCCGGCGCTGGGGGATCACGGCGGTGCTGTGCCGGGCGGGGGGCGGCCGCAGCGAAGCCCTCTGGCGCCAGGTGTGCCACCGGCTGGGACTGCGCCTGCTGCTGGTGCAGCGCCCGGCGGGCCCCGGATCCGATGGCTTGCCGCTGGAGCCGCTGCTGGAGAAGCTGGGCCATCCCTGACGGCCCCGCTGCCGCCCCATGGCCCAGCCCCTGACGCTCTGCCTCACCACGGAAGCCTCCGAAGCCCAGGCGGAAGCCCTGGCCCAGGCCCTGGTGGAGCGGGGCCTGGCGGCCTGCGTGGCCCTCACGCCGATGCGCTCGCTCTACCGCTGGCGCGGAACCCTGGAGCGCAGCCAGGAGGTGCAGCTGCTGATCAAAACCAGCCCCAGCCGGCTGGCGGAGCTGGAGGCAGCGGTGCGGCAGCTGCACAGCTACGACACCCCGGAATGGATCCACTGGCCGGCGGAGGCCAGCGCCGCCTACGGCGCCTGGGTGGCCGAGGGCTGCAGCTGAGCCGCCAGCTTGCGCAGGTCCGCCTGGGGGCGCGGGCCCAGCTGGGTCACCACCTGACCGGCGCAGAGGGAACCCAGCCGGCCGCAGTCCACCAGCGGCTGGCCCTGGCAGTAGGCATGCAGGAAGCCGGCGGCGTAGAGATCGCCGGCGCCGGTGGTGTCCACCAGGGGGCCGAGCTTGAACGGCTCCACCACATGGGTGCCGTCGCCGTTGAGGATCAGGGAGCCCTGCTCACTGCGGGTGAGGGCCGCCACCCGGCAGCGGCCCCGCACCTGGTCGGCGGCCTCCTCAAAGCTGTTGGCCTTGTAGAGGGAGGTGATCTCCATCTCATTGGCGAACAGGATGTCGACGTGGCCGTCCACCAGCTCCTGGAAGCTGTCGCGGTGACGCTCCACGCAGAAGGCATCGGAGAGGCTGAGGGCCACCTCGGCGCCGTTGGCGCGGGCCACCTCAGCGGCGGCGATGAAGGCCCGCTTGGCCTCGTCGCTGTCCCACAGATAGCCCTCCAGGTAGAGCACCCGGGCCTGGGCCACCAGGTTCAGGTCGAGGTCGCTGGGGTCGAGGCCCACCGACGCCCCCAGGTAGGTGCACATGGTGCGCTGGGCGTCGGGGGTGACCAGGATCAGGCAGCGGGCGGTGGAGGGGCCGGCAGTGGCGGCCGGGGTGTCGAATCGCGCCCCCACGGCGCGGATGTCGTGGGCAAAGATGCCCCCCAGCTGGTCGTCGCGAACGCGGCCGATGAAGCCAGCCCGCCCCCCCAGCTGGGCGATGCCCGCCAGGGTGTTGGCGGCGGAGCCACCGGAGGTTTCCAGGCCGGGGCCGACACTGCCGTACAGGCGCTCGGCCTGCTGTTCATCCACCAGGGCCATGGTGCCCTTGGTGAGCTCGAAGCGATCGAGCAGATCGTCGTCCACCTGCACCAGCACATCCACGATGGCGTTGCCGATGCCGACAACGTCGAGGCTCTTGGGGGCGGTCATGGGCTGGTGGTGCGCGGTGGTCAGCGGCTGAGCAGGGCCCGCTTGGGCCCGTGGATGGGATCCTCCACCACGATCGTCTGGTCCCGTTCGGCCCCCAGCGACACGATGGCGATGGGCACCTCCATCAGCTCCGCCAGGAAGCGCAGATAGCTCATGGCCGTGGGGGGCAGATCCTCGAGGGCGCGGCAATGGGCCGTGGAGGTCTGCCAGCCGGGGAGGGTCTCAAAGATCGGCTTGCAGCGCGCGAAGTCTTCGGCGGAGCTGGGGAAATGGTCGATCCGCTCGCCATCGAGCTCATAGGCCACACACACCTGGATCGCATCGAGCTCATCGAGCACATCCAGCTTGGTGATGGCGAGGCAGTCGAGCCCGTTCACCTCCACGGCATAGCGGCCGATCACCCCATCGAACCAACCACAGCGGCGGCGACGGCCGGTGGTGGTGCCGTACTCACCGCCGCGGTCGCAGAGGTGGTCGTTGAGGCTGCCCTCCAGCTCGGTGGGGAAGGGGCCTTCCCCCACGCGGGTGGTGTAGGCCTTGGCCACGCCAATGACCCGGTCGATCAGGGTGGGGCCCACCCCGGCACCGATGCAGGCGCCGCCGCTCACCGGGTTGGAGGAGGTGACGTAGGGATAGGTGCCGTGGTCCAGGTCCAGCAGGGTGCCCTGGGCCCCCTCGAACAGGATGTTCTTGCGGGCGCGGGCCGCCTGATGGATGGCCCGGGTGCAGTCCACCACGTGGGGGGCCAGCCGGCGGCCGTAGCCCACGTAATCGGCCACCACCTGCTCGAAGTCGAGCGGCTCGAGGCCGTAGAGCTTCTGGAGGATCTCGTTCTTCTCCGCCAGCGGGCCCGCCAGGCGATCCCGCAGCCGGGCCTCATCCAGCAGATCGATGATGCGGATGCCGTTGCGCTCCGACTTGTCGGCATAGGTGGGGCCGATGCCCCGGCCGGTGGTGCCGATGCGGCGGTCGCCGCGGCGCTGCTCCATCGCCTGATCCAGCAGGCGGTGGTAGGGCATGGTCACGTGGGCGGTGGAGGCCAGCTGCAGGCCATCCACGGCGATGCCGTTCTCCGCGAGCATGTCCAGCTCGCCGATCATCACCTTGGGATCCACCACGGTGCCGGAGCCGATCAGGCAGACCGTGTCGGGATAGAGGATGCCGGAGGGGATGAGGTGCAACTTGAGCACCTTCTCGTCCACCACGATGGTGTGACCGGCGTTCACGCCGCCCTGATAGCGCACCACCACATCGGCGGAGCGGCTCAGCAGATCGGTGATCTTGCCCTTCCCCTCGTCACCCCATTGCGCACCGATGACGACGACGTTGGCCAAGGACACAGCGGCCCGAAGCCGCTTCTAAGCACAAAGGAAGAGGATCTCAGA
Source organism: Cyanobium sp. (assembly GCA_014191535.1). GTDB lineage: Bacteria > Cyanobacteriota > Cyanobacteriia > PCC-6307 > Cyanobiaceae > Vulcanococcus. The sequence continues at coordinate 6,634 of BJHC01000015.1, forward strand.
TCGGGTGACCCTCCGTCAAAAAAAGAGGGAGGGTCAGCGGCCCATCAGGCGCCGCGCACGGCGCCGGTTTCCGCCTTCTTGAGTTCCTTGGTGAGGCGATCGCGCAGGGCGTCGGGCACCGGGCGGTTGGGGTAATTGGCGTAGTGGCCCGCCAGGGAGTTGAGGGCGGTCTGCATGGTGGTGAACGAGGCCAGGCCGTTCACGTCGGGGCGGGGGCGGTAGCGGGCCATGTAGGAATTGATCAGGGCCCGGGCCTGGGTTTCGGAGTCGGAACGGCCGGGATCATCGGCGGCCACCCCCAGGGTGCTGAGCAGGGCATCGGCGACGCTCACCGTGTCCTCCACGTAGTTGCCGCTGATGGCACCGCCCTCACCGGAGCAGGCGGTGAGCAGCAACGACAGGCAGAGGCACAGCACCAGACAGGGGGCGAGCACCGCTGTTCGCAGGGTCCGCGCCAGGGCTGCCGTGAATCGTTGCCATCCGCCAGCCATGGGTTCCGTTTCGGTTGCTGCGGATCCTAGGTGTCCCCTGGGCTCTGGGCCGCAGCGGCCCTAGGCCGCCGCCAGCCCCCGCCGCTCGGCCGCCAGCTGCTCCAGCAACAGCGGCTGCAGCGCATCCACCGCCAGATCCCGACGCTCCCCACCGGCCCGCTGCACCAGTTCCACCTGGCCATCGGCCGCGCCGCGGCCCACCACCACCCGCCAGGGGATGCCCAGCAGATCGGCATCCTTGAACTTCACGCCGGCCCGCTCGGCCCGGTCGTCGAACAACACATCCACCCCGGCGGCCTGGAGTGCGCCGTAGAGCTGCTCCCCCAGCTGCAGCTGGGCCGGCTCCGCCGCGTTGGCCACCACCACGATCACCTCGAAGGGGGCGATGGCCGTGGGCCAGCAGATGCCGTTGGCATCGTGGTGCTGCTCCACGGCGGCCTGGGCCAGCCGCGACACCCCGATGCCGTAGCAGCCCATCCACAGGGGCTCCTCCTGGCCGGCCTCCGTGGTGAAGGTGGCCTCGAGGGCGGCCGAGTATTTGCGGCCCAGCTGGAAGATGTGGCCCACCTCGATGCCGCGGCTGGCCTCCAGCCGCTGGGCGGGGTCGTGCAGGCAGCGGTCGCCGGGCTGGGCGGAGCGCAGATCGAGGCTCTCCGGGGCCGGGCACAGCGCACCCCAGCTGGCCCCCACCAGGTGCCGATCCAGGGCGTTGGCTCCGCACACGAAGGCCTCCAGGGCGGTGGCGGTGGCATCCGCCAGGCGCAGGAAGCGCGGCTGCCAGCTGCGGGCCCCCGCCAGGGCTGCATCGGGCAGCTGCGGGCCCAGGTAACCGAAGGGCAGCGTGGTGAGGCCCTCGCGCTGGGCCGCCTCCGGGGTGAGGGGGCCGAGCTCCAGCAGGGTTCCATGGTCGGCGCCGCAACGGGCGGTCACCGCATTGGCCAGCTTCACCTCATTGAGCTGCTGGTCGCCCCGCAGGCTCACCAACAGGGGCTGCTGGCAGCCGTCCTCGAAGCGGGCCAACAGCAGCAGCACCTTCACCACCTGGGTGGGATCAAGCCCATGGGCCTGGCTCAGCTGCTCGATGCTGCTGGCGCCGGGGGTGTCCAGGGTGTCGCCGGCACCGGCGCTGCGCGCCCCTGACGGCAGGGGCACCGCCTCGGGGGCCAGGGACACGGCCCGCTCCTGGTTGGCCGCATAGGAGCCATCGCCACTGGCGAGGATCAGGTCTTCGCCGGCATCGGCGGTGACCATGAACTCCTGGCTGGCGGAGCCGCCGATGGCACCGCTGTCGGCCTCCACCGCCACGGCCCGCAGGCCACAGCGGCTGAAGATGCGCCGGTAGGCCTGGTCCATGGCGCCATAGGTCTGCCGCAGGCAGGCCTCATCGGCGTGGAAGGAATAGGCGTCCTTCATGATGAATTCGCGCCCCCGCATCAGACCGAAGCGCGGCCGGATCTCATCGCGGAATTTGGTCTGGATTTGGTAGAGGTTCACCGGCAGCTGCCGGTAGGAGCGCAGCAGGTCGCCCGCCAGGGCTGTGATCACCTCCTCATGGGTGGGGCCGAGCCCCAGCTCCCGGCCCTGGCGATCCTCGAGGTGGAACATGATCCCCTCGCCGTCGGTGTAACCGGCCCAGCGGCCACTGCGCTGCCAGAGCTCCGCCGGCTGCAGCTGCGGCAGCAGCGTCTCCAGGGCACCGGTGGCGTTCAGCTCCTCGCGCACGATGGCGGAGATCTTCTGCAGCACCCGCCACAACAGGGGCAGATAGGCATAGATGCCACTGCCCACCCGGCGGATGTAACCGGCCCGCAGCAACAGCTTGTGGGAGGGAATCTCCGCCTCGGCGGGGTCATCCCGGAGCGTCACCAGCATCAGGCGGGAGACGCGCATGGGACCCTGGGCAAACGGTGAGGCCGGAAGCTACCACCGAGGTTTCTCGCCCCCTTGCGACAACCGCCTGAGAAAGCGCCACATCAACGCCGGAAAAGAACAGAAAATTCCAGTCCTTCAGAGAAAACTCTGCTAGGTTCCGCCAACGATTCCCAACTGTCGCAGCCCAATCTCATGAGCACCCATGCAATGACGTCTGGCCCGATGGCGTCTGGTTTGGGTGCAGGTTTGGGGGGCTCCTTCGGGGCCGTGCTGGGCTCCGCCGCCGAAGCGGCCGCCAACAGCGCCGAATCGGCGGAGAACCTGATCGGCATCGATGAGGTGCAGCGCAGCCTCAACCGATCGCGCGCGTCGGTGTATCGCTACACCAACACCGACCCGCGCAATCTCAACCCTCCGTTTAATCCGCGCAAGCTCAATCCGGAATACCGCAGCGACCAAAAAGAGCCGCTGATGTTCCACCCCAACGAGGTGGCCCGCTTCGCCCGCGACGTGTTGCGGATCAAGGAGGTCACCGTTGAGGTGCTCAACTCCCCCTCCACCGCCACCCAGCAGCTGCTGACCTCAATCCTGGAGGAACTGCGCACCATCCGTGGTCTGCTGAGCAGCAGCGGTTCGGGCACCAGCGACCTCGACGCCCGCCGCGAACAGCACGACCAGGCACGGCCCGCCGCGTAGCTAGGGTGGCCTTGGCCCAGATGGGCCGTTTGAGCATGGAATCCGACTCTTCAGACCCCCCTCCCCGAACCAGCGCTCTGAGCCCGATCACCGACGACAACGGTGAGACCGGCGAGGAGCCCTACCGTTCGACCAGCCTCTTCCACACGGCGGCCCCCCTGTTGGGGGTGCTGCTGGGCCTCTGCACGCTGACGCTGCCCCTGGCCTGCGTGATCAGCGACCGCACTGCTCCCCCCACGCCCCCGGGGCTGGCCCAGTCGGTCGCCCGTCCCTGAGCACCTGATCCCTGAGCGCCTGATCAGAGACGCAGGCTCAGGAGCGCCGCTGCAGCAGGAAGCCTTCAAACCCCAGGGCCTGGAACACCCGGGCTGGATCGCCAAACCCAGCCGCATTCACCAGGCTGGTGAGCCGCGCCAGGCCGATGGGATGCAGGCCCTGGTTCGAGGTCCCGGGCTGGGCGGCCAGCCCACTGGCCTGCTGGAAGCCCCCCCAGGCGGCCTCCAACTGCCCCTCCAGGGAGGGGAGGCTGGTCTGCATCAGATCCACCAGCACCAATTGCGCTCCCGGTTGCAGCGATCGGGCCAGGGCGGTGAGGAAGGCCAGCTTGCTGCCGTCATCGGGCAACGACTGCAACACCAGCACCGACAGGGCACCGGCGTAGCGGCCGGCGATGCCGGGCTCGTCCACCAGGGCCTCCACGGTGGTCTGGCGCCAGTCGATGGCGGCCTGATCGCCGAGCCGCTGGCGCGATTCCTGCAGCATCTCGTCGCTGGGATCGATGGCGGTGAGGCGCCAATCGGGCCGCTGGGCCACGGCCTCCACCAATTCGGCACCGGTGCCGCAGCCCGCCACCAACACCTCCGCCCCGGCCGCCGTGGCCACCGGTGAGGCCGCCAGCAGGGCCACCGCCAGCCGCGCCAGGCTGCCGTAGCCAGGGATCACCTGGCTCTGAAGCCGTTCGTAGCCCGCTGGATTCAAGGCCGTTCGCCAAGGGAACCCCAATGCTACGGACGGTCCCAGGCGGCTCCAGGCCCCGGCCAGCCTGCTTTTGATGTCAGCCTGCCGGTTGGTCAGCGGAAACCGGCCTCGGCCAGGTAAGTTTGTCGGCGCCGAGATCCCCGTCCGACCGTGCCCACCATCCGTTTTGAACAGGAAGGCCAGCAGGTCGGTTGCATCGAGGGAGCGAATCTGCGCAAGGCCGCCGTCGATGCCGGCATCAACCCCTACAAGGGGCTGAACAACCTCAACAACTGCGGTGGCGTCGGCCAGTGCGGCACCTGTGTGGTGGAGGTGGTGGAGGGCATGCAGAACCTCTCCCCCCGCAGCGACGTGGAGCAGGTGTACCTGGCGGATCGGCCCGCCAACTACCGCCTCAGCTGCCGCACCAGCGTCAACGGCGATGTCACCATCCGCACCCGTCCCCAGGGCGGCGTGGGCAAAGGCTCCAACAGCCTGGTGGGTGCGCTGAAGTCGCTGATCGGCAAGTGAGCCCCAGGGCGTGAGCCAGCCTCCCCTGCGCCTCTACAGCTATCCCGCCTGCGGCACCTGCCGCAAAGCCCTGCAATGGCTCGCCCAGCAGGGCTTTTCTGTGCAGGCCGGATCCCTCGAGCTGGTGGACATCACCGGCACACCCCCCAGCCCCGCCGAGCTGCGCCAGGCCATGGCCGCCGTGGGGCGCAAGCGCCTGTTCAACACCAGCGGCCAGAGCTACCGGGCCCTGGGCAGCGCCGCGGTGGCGGCGCTCGACGATGACCAGGCCATCGCCGCCCTGGCCGCCGACGGCAAGCTGATCAAACGGCCCTTCGCCATCACCGCCGGCGGTGCCGCCCTGGTGGGCTTCAAGCCGGAGGAGTGGCAGGCGGCCCTGGGCTGAGGGTTTCAGCCGGGCTGGTGAGCTCATCGAGCTCCTCCATCAACGCATCGATGCCGGCGCGGTTCATCTGGGCCAGGTAGTTGAGCTTGAGCTGCTGCAGCAGGGTCACCAGCAGCTGCTGGCTGCGCTGCAGGGTGCCCCCCTGCTCCAGGCCCGCCGCCAGTTCCTCCCAGAAGCGATCCCCGAAGCGCTGCAGCAGCTCCACCTGGCGCTCGTCGCTCTGGGCCAGCCGCTGGGCGGTGCCGCGGGCCAGCTCGATCAGGCTGTCCACCATGCCGCCGGCCACCTGGCGGCTGAGCACGGGGGGCAGCACCGCCCCACCGGGCACCTCCCGCAGGCTCTGCTGCAGGGCATGGCCCAGCAGCGACTGCAGCTCCGGCGCCAACCGCGGGGTCACCTCCCCCAGCAGCAACGGCCCCCACAGCTTCACCAGTTCCAGCAGTTGCTGCTCCTCGCTGACGCTGACGCTCTGATGGCTGCGCAGGCTGCGGATCCAGCGCGGCCACTGGGGGGAGCGGATCAGCGACTGGGTGCCATCCACCAGCTGCAGGGCCAGCACCTCAAACAATTCCAGGGCCAGCAACGACACCACGGCGCGGCTCACTGCCGCCCGCAGCGGTTCGATGTTGATCAGGCGGGCCTGGCTGAGGCGCTCCACCACCGGCACCACCCGCAGCCAGCACCAGAAGGGCAACAGCAGCGGCAGGTCGATCCAGCGCCGCAGCAGGGCATCGCGCCAGCTCAGGCCGGGGAAGCGGCGCCGCAGCCGCACCATCCGCAGCAGGATGTCGAGGGCGAAGACGCTCTGGAACAGCAGCAGGTCGGTGCGCCAGAAGTGGTCGGTGGGCCTGCCGTTTTCGTCGATCGCCCGCCAGTAGCTGGTGGACACCAGCGGCAGCACCTGCTGGCGCCAGAAGCGGCGCTCCTGCTGCCAGCCGTGGCGGGCCAGCCAGCCGTCGCTGAGCAGCCGATCGGCGGACTGCTTGGCCGAATCCAGGCCGGCCTGCTGGCGCAGGCGGTTTTTCAGCTTTTCGAGGGTGCCGCTGTTGCCGGAGGCGGCGAACGGGTTTTCGTTGAGCATCTCCACCGTCAGCTCCACCTGGCGGCGGCGCAACGGGGCGGTGACCGCCGCGGGCTCACCGGCCAGCAGGGCGCGGTCGAGCTGCTGAAAGGAGGCCAGATACAGCTGGGTTTCGCGGTGGGGCTCAATGCCCTTCACCGGGTCATAGAGCGGGGTGATGTCCGGCAGCAGGGGCAGGGGCACCACCAGCGGCATCTGGGGCAGCGGTGTGAGGTTGCGCTGCAGCCAGAAGGTGCGCAGGGGCACGTAGCTGATGTCGAACAGCACCCACAGCAGGTTGAGGGCCGCCCACAGGGCCACCGCCCGATCCCAGTGCAGCCAGAGCCGCGAGGCCGTGACCCTCTGGGTCGACAACCAACGCGGACGAACCATCGGATGACGCGGGCAACGGCCCTAATCTGCCTGACTTGCAACCGCTGGCCAGGCCCCCGTTGTCACCCGAAGAACCCTCAACCGCCGGTCAGCCCCAACCTGAAAACCCGCCCAAGCCCCAGGCCAACCACGATCCGGAAAGCCCGTGGGTGTTCTGGAGGGGGGTGCTGATCACGCTGGGGGTGGCCCTGGGGGTGCGGCAGGTGCTGCTGGAGGCCCGCTACATCCCCTCCGGCTCGATGCTGCCGGGCCTGCAGATCCAGGACCGGCTGCTGGTGGAGAAG
>BJHC01000016.1 GCA_014191535.1 Cyanobium sp.
CATCAACGGCCATGAGGTCACCGAAGCGATCCGCTCGCCAGAGGTCACCGGCCAGGTGTCGGTGGTGGCAGCCCACGCCTGCGTCCGCGATGCCCTCACCCGCCAGCAGCAGGCCATGGGGGAGCGCGGCGGCCTGGTGGCGGAAGGCCGCGACATCGGCACGGCGGTGTTTCCCGATGCCGAGCTGAAGGTGTTTCTGACCGCCACCACCGCCGAACGGGCCCGGCGCCGCGCCCTCGATCTGCAGCAACGGGGCTTTGCCGTGCCCGCCCTGGCGGAGCTGGAGGCCCAGATCGCCGAACGGGATCACCTCGACTCGACCCGTGCCGTGGCGCCCCTCACCCAGGCCGAGGATGCCGTGGAGCTGATCACCGACGGCCTCAGCATCGACGCTGTGCTCGCGCGGCTTGTGGATCTGTTCCGCGCGCGGGTGCCCCACGACGCCTGGCCAAATCCCAGCGTTTAGTGGGCACGCAGCCCCTGGCTGCGCAGGCTCTCCAGCAGACCGCCACAGGCATCCTGGAGCAGGTCCAGCACATGCTCAAACCCTTGGGCATCGCCGTCGTAGGGGTCAGGCACTTCACGCACCCTGAATTGGCGGCAATGGCTGGTGATCGGCTCGATCTGCGCCGTGCCGGTGGCGGCCGGCTCCAGCTCCCGCGCCAGCGAGCGCACGGCGCGCAGGTTGTCGTCATCCATCGTGAGGATGCGCTCGAAACTCAGCAGATCACTGCGCCCGAGCTGACGGGCCCGACAGTTCAGGTGAATGCCACGCCGCTCCGCGGCAGCCCGCATGCGCCGATCGGCGGGACAGCCCACGTGCCACCCCCCGGTGCCGGCGCTGTCCACTTCAAAGGAATCCTCAAGCCCTTCCCGCGCAATCAAGCTCAGGAAGACGCCTTCCGCCGCCGGGGAGCGGCAGATGTTGCCGAGGCAAACGAACAACAAGCGCTGCACAGCCATGGCTAACCCCGAGACACTGACACCAGCGCCGACGGCAGGCTAACGGCAGGTCTGGCCAGCAATGGTTCGCAACGGGCCTCTGCCCAACGCGAGTACAGCCCTTAGCTTGTTGAAAGCGCCGATCTTTGGATTAAACCCATGTCCGCCAACCTGGCTCTGCAGCTGCGTGAGGGCACCAAAAAGGCCCACACCATGGCCGAGAACACCGGCTTCGTGAGCTGTTTCCTCAAAGGGGTGGTGGACAAAGCCAGCTACCGCACCCTGGTGGCCGACCTCTTCTTCGTGTACTCCGCCATGGAGGAGGAGATCGGACGCCTGCGGTCCGCAGGCCATCCTGTGGTGGGTCCTGTGGGATTCCCTGAGCTCAATCGCCGCGACAGCCTCGAGCAGGATCTCGCCTATTACTTCGGTGACAACTGGCGCAATGCCGTGAAGCCCACGCCCGCCGCCCAGGAGTACGTGGCCCGTCTTCACCAGCTGGCGCAGGAGGCCCCTGAGCTGCTGGTGGGGCACCACTACACGCGCTACATCGGCGATCTCTCCGGTGGCCAGATCCTCAAGAACATCGCCCAGAAAGCCATGGGTCTGGGGGAGCACGATGGCCTGCGCTTCTACGAGTTCGACGCCATCCCCGACGAAAAGAGCTTCAAAACCAACTACCGCGCCACCCTCGACAGCCTGCCGATCGATCAGGCCATGGCCAACCGCATCGTGGAGGAGGCCAACCACGCCTTCCACCTCAACATGAAGATGTTCCAGGAGCTGGAGGGCAATCTGATCGCCGCCATTGGCAAGGTGCTATTTGGCTTCCTCACGCGCCGCCAGCGCGCCGGCAGCACCGAGGCGGTGGCCGCCTGAGGCTGAGCGACGGAACGACAAACCGTTTGAAGCCCAGCGTCAGTCTTCGAGGCGGGTCACGGTCACCGGCTGGGTCACCGCTGTGGTGCACGCCGGGTCGAGCGCACCCGCCTGAAACGTGGCCTGAAACCACCACGTGCGCCCATCAGCGCTGCGCCGATCCACACGGAAGCTGGACAACCCCCGCTCGCCCAAGGCGAGTTGCAATGCATAGCCGCTACAGCCTGTAGAGCGCTGCACCAGGGTCTTCAGACCTGAGGTTTCGATGCTGTAAACGGGCATGGGCTGCAGGTGGCGATGGACGCTGGCACCGATGACGCGCCGGGATCGGAATGGTCAATCCGTAGTGGATGGCACGCAACGACAGCGCCCCACCCGATAACTTTACAAATATTCACCACCGCTCCGTACCGGCGGCCGGCAATGACTTCCTCTGCGGATCTTGCTTCTCTCTACCAGCTTCTGGCGACGCGGGGCACGCCGACCCTGCCCTCAGGGGAACGCCGCGCCATTTTGGGCTGCGGCTACGTGGGTGAGGCGGTAGCCCAGGCTTGGAAGCAGCAGGGCCATGAACTCTGGGGCACCACCACTCGGCCGGAACGGCTAACGGAGCTCGCCAATCTGGTAAATAATCCGCTCATTTTTGATTCAACAGATTCCCGCTGCAGCCTAAGTTTCACCCAAGATCTGGATGGCATTCTGGTTTCTTTTGCCCCATCAAAGACCAGTCATGTTGACCTGCATCAGTACCAACAAACGTTTCTCCAGGGCGTCGAGCAACTGCTGCAGGCCCTGCAGCAACGGCCCGTTAGCACCCCTCTACAGCTTGTGTACCTCAGCAGCTGCGGCGTGTATGGCAACCGACAGGGTGCCGTCACCGCCGAGGACGACCCCACGGATACCGACCATCCCATCAATGCGATTTTGGTGCGTGCTGAAGAGATGATCAGCTCACTGCGCTCTGAGCACGTGAATGTCTGCATCTTGCGCCTCGGAGGCATCTATGGGCCAGGCCGCGACATCCCAGCCATGCTCCTGGGTGCTGCTGGCGGCCTCATCCAACGCAACGGCCTCAATGTGCCGTGCTGGATCCACCGTGACGACATTGTCAGTGGTGTCGATTTCGCGTTTAAGCAAGGCCTCAGTGACACATTTAATCTCGTCAATGACACCCAATTCAATGGCCAAGAGCTCACCGACCGGCTCTGCGAGCAGTCTGGGCTGCCGTTGGCGAGGTGGCTCACCACCGACACAGGCGACCGCGTTCTGAACGCTCGGGTGAGCAATGCCAAATTGAAGCGCTTGGGCTTCCGCTGGTCTCACCGTTGTTTGGTGGGGTGATAGCGGCGCTCACGCCAACCCACAAGCTGGTGATCGGCATCAAAGCCGATCAGACAATGCACAAAGGTTTCCGGTTCCACCAGGCAACCCACATGCAGTTCAAAAGAACCTACGGGAAGTTGATCCGGCAGGCTGCAGACCAGGTGATCCTCAAACAGTCCGCTGACCCCATGCCGGAGGAAGGTCTCTGCCGAAAACGCAGGGCAAGGCCGATCAGGGGCCGTCTGGTCAGGATGGACACCGGGGTTCAGGGTTGATTCCATCCCCGGCCAACCGGCCGGCACCGTCAGCAACGCCTCCAGCGACGTGAAGCCAGGTCGGCTGGGTTCGGGTGCGGATCGTTCGCAGCGGAACGCGGTAGCCGCGATTGATTCCAGCCGCAGATGGCCATCAGCCCCAGGCTCATACAGCACCACCAACATCGATCGGCTGCGCCCGTGGAAGAAATTCACTTCGTGGCCCGCTTTGGCAAGATCGGCGGCCATCCGCAGGCTCGATTGACCAGCGGTTTGAGGGAAATGCCAGCAGTTGTGGCCCAGGTTGTAGGTGTGCCGGTGCAGGGGAAAGCGGCGTTCCCCACCCGGGGCATAGCGCAAGCCTGTTCCATGCCACTCGCCACTGTGGGCATCGGCAAATCGGATGGCATACAGCGAGGGGGTCGCGTTGGCGATTCCCCGCTCCAGATTCATGCCATGGCTGTCTCGTCCATACCAGGTAGTGGTCCCCAGCCAGTCGCCATCAAAGCTGGCCCGCATCCGCTCCCAGGCCTGATCCACCTCGGCGCGTAGCTGGCTGTTAGGGGCTTGCATCGGCAGCGGCGCAGCAGTTTGACGACCCCAATGGGTTGGTCTGCCGATGACTCTGCCGCGGCTGGTGCCCCAGCCAGCGGTGTGGGCTACTTCTACAGTGCAGAGCGACACCGGATCGCCTAGCCATGGCCAAGGTCGGCGTGCTGTTGCTGAACCTCGGCGGCCCTGAACGCATTCAGGATGTCGGTCCGTTCCTCTACAACCTGTTCGCCGATCCGGAGATCATCCGGCTGCCGAACCCAGCCCTGCAGAAACCGCTGGCCTGGCTGATCAGCAGCCTGCGGGCGGGCAAATCCCAGGCGGCCTACCGCTCCATCGGCGGCGGTTCACCCCTGCGCCGCATCACCGAGCAGCAGGCCCGCGAACTGCAGAGCACCCTGCGCCAGCGCGGCATCGAGGCCACCAGCTACGTGGCCATGCGCTACTGGCACCCCTTCACCGAATCCGCCGTGGCCGACATCAAGGCCGATGGCATTGATGAGGTGGTGGTGCTGCCGCTCTACCCCCACTTCTCCATCAGCACCAGCGGCTCCAGCTTCCGGGAGCTGCAGCGGCTGCGCCAGGGGGATCCGGGCTTCTCGCGGCTGCCGATCCGCTGCATCCGCAGCTACTTCGACGACCCCGGCTACATCGGCGCCATGGCGGAGCTGATCGCCCGGGAAATCCAGGCCTGCCCCGACCCCGCCCAGGCCCATGTGTTCTTCAGCGCCCACGGCGTGCCCAAGAGCTACGTGGAGGAGGCGGGCGACCCCTACCAGGCGGAGATCGAAAGCTGCGCGCGGCTGATCATGGAGCGGCTCCAGGCCGACCTGGGCCACGCCAACCCCTACACGCTCGCTTACCAGAGCCGTGTGGGCCCGGTGGAATGGCTCAAGCCCTACACCGATGACGCCCTGCATGAGCTCGGGGCCGCCGGTGTCAAAGACCTGGTGGTGGTGCCGATCAGCTTCGTGAGCGAGCACATCGAAACGCTCGAGGAGATCGACATCGAGTACCGGGAAATCGCCACGGAGGCCGGCATCACCAACTTCCGCCGCGTGCCCGCCCTCGACACCACCCCCAGCTTCATCCAGGGGCTGGCCAACCTGGTGCAGCAGGCCTTGGAAGGGCCTGAGGTGAATCTCGACCAGGCCGCAGCCCTGCCCACCCAGGTGAAGCTCTACCCCCAGGACAAATGGGCCTGGGGCTGGAACAACAGCTCCGAGGTGTGGAACGGGCGCTTGGCGATGCTCGGTTTCTCCGCTTTCCTGCTGGAACTGCTGAGCGGCCGTGGCCCGCTGCACTCCCTGGGATTGCTCTAGGCGCACCGCCGCCGGCAGCGCCGCTCTCGCCGCCGCCACATGGCTGTGGGCGCCGCTGCTGCTGGCGGCCCCCGTGGGGGCGGAACCGCGCTGGCGCCAGGGGGTCTTTCCCGTGGCCCACTTCTCGGGCTACACCAGCCACTTCGGCACCCGCATCGGGCCAGGCGGCACCCCGGAACCGCACCACGGGCTGGACATCGCCGCACCCCTGGGCTCCCCCATCCGCAACTGGTGGGGGGGGCGCGTGCAGGAGGTGATCCGCGACGGCGGCTGTGGCCTGGGGCTGGTGATTGCCTCCGGACCCTATGAACACCTCTATTGCCACCTGGCCGGCTCGGTGGAGGGCGGCGTGTACCGCAGCGGTGCCGTGGCCCTGGCGGCGGGGAGCCCCGTGCAGGGCGGCCAGGTGATCGGCCATGTGGGTCTGTCGGGCCGCACCAGCGGACCGCATCTGCACTGGGGCATCCGCCACGGGGGCCGCTGGCTCAACCCGGCGGCGATCCTGCGGGCCATGGCGGCGGCACTTTCCAGGGCCAGACCTTAAGTTGGGTTTTGGAGTTGCCCGCTGCTCGCCGCTGTCGTGACCGTTACGTCCGCCTCGCCAACGGCCGCCCAAGCAGCCGGATCCCCAGTCTCCGCGGCTGAGGTCAGCACCCCCCAGCGGGTGAACGGCGGCTATGCCCTGATGGACAGCCTGCGCCGCCACGGCGTGCGCCACATCTTTGGGTACCCGGGCGGGGCGATCCTGCCGATCTACGACGAGCTGCACAAGGCGGAATCCCGCGGCTGGCTCCAGCACATCCTGGTGCGCCATGAACAGGGCGGCACCCACGCCGCCGACGCCTACGCCCGCGCCACCGGCCAGGTGGGGGTGTGCTTCGGCACCTCCGGCCCCGGCGCCACCAACCTGGTGACCGGCATCGCCACCGCCCACATGGACTCGGTGCCCATGGTGGTGATCACGGGCCAGGTGCCCCGGGCCGCCATCGGCACCGACGCCTTCCAGGAAACCGACATCTTCGGCATCACCCTGCCGATCGTGAAGCACTCGTGGGTGGTGCGCGACCCCCGCGACATCGGCCGCATCGTGGCTGAGGCCTTCCTGATCGCCGCCAGCGGCCGCCCCGGCCCGGTGCTGATCGACGTGCCCAAGGATGTGGGCGTCGAAGAATTCGACTACATCCCGGTGGAGCCCGGCAGCGCCATCCCGGCCGGCTTCAAGCCCTCGCCCCAGGCGGATCCCGCCGCCCTTGAGGCCTGCCTGGCCCTGATCCGTCAGGCCCGCCGCCCCCTGCTCTACGTGGGTGGCGGCGCCATCAGCAGCGGCGCCCATGATCTGGTGCACCAGCTGGCGGAGCGCTTCCAGCTGCCCGTCACCACCACCCTGATGGGCAAGGGGGCCTTCGATGAGCAGCACCCCCTGGCGGTGGGCATGCTCGGCATGCACGGCACCGCCTACGCCAACTTCGCCGTCACCGAATGCGATCTGCTGATCGCCGCCGGCGCCCGCTTTGACGACCGCGTCACCGGCCGGCTGGATGGGTTCGCCCCCCGGGCCCAGGTGATCCACATCGACATCGATGCGGCGGAGATGGGCAAGACCCGCATGCCCGATGTGGCGGTGGTGGCCGACGTGAAGCAGGCCCTGGAGAGCCTGCTGGCCGCCAGCGCCGGCGAGGGCTCCGAGGGCCGCACCGAGGCCTGGCTGGAGCGCATCGACAGCTGGAAACGGCACTACCCGCTGGTGGTGCCCGCCCCTGAAGGGGAGATCGCCCCCCAGGAGGTGGTGGCCCTGCTGCAGGAGCTCGCCCCCGCCGCCTACGTGACCACGGACGTGGGCCAACACCAGATGTGGGCCGCCCAGTTTCTGCACACGGGCCCCCGCCGCTGGATCAGCTCCGCCGGCCTGGGCACCATGGGCTACGGCATGCCCGCCGCCATGGGGGTGCAGACCGCCTTCCCCGACCAGCAGGTGATCTGCGTGGCCGGTGACGCCAGCATCCTGATGAACATCCAGGAGCTGGGCACCCTCAGCCAATACAACCTGGCCGTGAAGGTGGTGGTGCTCAACAACGGCTGGCAGGGGATGGTGCGCCAGTGGCAGGAGAGCTTCTACAGCGAGCGCTACTCCGCCTCCGAAATGACCGGCGGCATGCCGGACTTCCCCGCCCTGGCCGAAGCCTTCGGCGTGAAGGGGGTGCGCATCAGCGAGCGCGCCAGCCTGCGCCAACAGCTCAGCGACGCCCTCCAGCACGACGGCCCCGCCTTCATTGAGGTGGTGGTGCGGCGCAATGAGAACTGCTACCCGATGGTGCCGCCGGGGGCCAGCAACGCCCAGATGGTGGGCCTGCCCTCCCACCCGGAGCTGGCGATCGACACCAGCCGCGAGTGCCACAACTGCCACCACACCACCGACAGCAGCAGCCTCTACTGCCCCCACTGCGGCACCAAGCTTTGAGGCGTCCCCTGGCCGCCCTGGCCCTGCTGCTGTGCCTCGGGGTTTCGCTGCTGCTGTGGGCACCGGCCGCCCAGGCGGCGGAGGTGCTGCAGGTGCGCAGCGGCAGCCTGCTGCAGGTGGGTGACCACAACCGCACCTACACCGTGGAGTTGGCCTGCCTGGCGATCCCCGAAGGCGGAGACGCCCCCGCCGCCGAGTGGCTGCGCCAGGGGCTGCCGCGCCGCACCCGCGTCAACCTGCGCCCCACCGGCAACCACGACGGCACCCTGGTGGCCCGGGTGCAACCGCTCAACGGCGCCGACCTGAACGGCATGGACCTGTCGGACGGGTTGATCAGCGCCGGCCTGGCCAGCCGACCGGCGGACTGTTCCTGACCCTCGCGCCCATGAGCCTCAACCGCACCGCCCGCGGCATCGTGCTGGTGCCCAGCCTGTTGCTGGGGGGAGCCTTCCTGGCGGCCGCCGCCTGGAGTGGTGACGGGGCCGCCGCCGAGAACCGCCCCCTGGCGCTGGCCATCGGCGGGGTGCTGCTGGGGGCCGGGCTGCTGACGCAGCTGTGGCCGGCGGCCAGGCCGGACACAACGGGCGACGGCGAGCCCTAGGGCTTCGCAGTCGGCGCCTTGGCCTGGCTCTCCTTCACCAGGCGGAAGTAGTCCGGCGTGGGGAAGATCACGAAGTTGTCCTTGGGCGACTTGATGATTTCCTGCAGCACCACCGTCAGATCCGCCACCTGGGGCTTGAGCTTGGGGCGCTCCGCCTCCGGCACCTGGGAGAGGGCCCGCTGCATCTCGGCGTAGCCCAGGAAGAACACGCCCCGGGGGCCTTCGGGGGTGTTGAGGGTGAGGAAGGGTCGGGTGAAGAACACGGGCACGTTCAGGCCCTGCTGGATCTGCTGATCGGTGAGGCCCTCGGCCTTCAGCAGCGTGACGGCCTGCTGACGGTCAGCATCGGTGACCATCACCGGTGCCACCAGGGGCTTGCTCTTGTCCTTGAGCTGCTTGTTGAGCTCAACGATCCTCTCGTTCATCACGTTGAGCGGCACCGGCGTGACAATCGCCTTGACGGTGGGGTTGCTCTTGTTCAGGGCCGCCAGCTCGCGGTTGGCCTGGGCGCTCTCGATGTAGAGGGGCAGCACCAGGGCTTTCTCCCGGGGAATCGGCAGGGGCACGCCCTTCGGATCGGTGATCACGAACACCGGAATCACCTGCAGCTTCTTGTAAGCCTCGGCCTCGGGGATGGCCTGGGCCACGGGGGCGCTGAGCAGCGAAGCCACTGCCCCACAACCGAGACCCAACTGCAGTACCCAGGCGCGGAATCGACGCCCCGGGCGGGTGCGCCGGGCATCGGCGGGGGACTGCATGCGACCAACTGTGGAAAGGATGAGCCTAGTCAGGGAAATCCAACTAGCTTTCGCCCGCTGGACGGTGCCGGCCATGACCACTGCAGAACAGGCCTCCACCGCCCCCCGCCCGACGCTGCGGGCCCTGGCCGCGGTGGAACAGCCCCACCCGATCGGCAGCGGCCGTGTGGTCACGGGGCTGGTGATCACGGCCGTGCTGCTGGGCAGCCAGACCCTGGCCGCCAGTGCCCCCCTGCGCAGCGATGTGCGCCTGCTGTTGCCCAGTGAAGGCCTGCTGGCGGGCCTGGGGGATGGGCTGCGCCGGGGCTACGGGCTGGCCATGGAGCAGAGCGCCATCTGCGGCATCACGCCGCCCACGCTGCAACTGGGCTGGCTGCCACCGGGGGCCGATCCGGCGGCGCCGCTGCGGGCCGCCAGCCGCAGCGCCCTGCTGGTGGCCCCACCGGCGGCACCGCTGGAGGCCTATGGCCGCCTGGCGGATCAACAGCGGCTCACGGTGCTGCTGCCGCTGCAACGGGGTCGCTCCCTGGAAGGGCTGCCCCAGCTGCGGGGATCCGATCGGCTCTGGCCGTTGGTGCCGGGCCGCAGCCTCGAGGTGGATCGGCTGGCCCAGGCCCTGTTGAGCGAGGGCATCAAGCGGGTGATGGTGGTGCGGGACCGCACGGCCGAAAGCAAAGCCCTCAGCGAGCGCTTTGAGGCCAGCTACGCCAACGGCAACGGCCAGGTGATCGGCCCGACGGCGGCCCCCCTCGCCGTCGAAGCCACGGACCGGGCCGCCCTACGGCAACTGGTGGGTGATGTGGATTGGTACCGCCCGCCAGCCCTGGTGGTGATCACCAACCCGGACTCCCGTCTCGAGCAGGCCATCCGAACAGCCACCTGGCCGGAGACCACCCTGCTGGCCTGGCCCTTCCCGGTGACGGCGGCCATGGAGCAAGGGCAGATCGGTGTGGATCCACTGAGCCGCGGCCCCGGCTGGAGCGCCTTCGCCCGCAGCTTCGAGAAGCGCTGGGGCTACGCCCCGGGCCCCGTGGAGAGCGCTGGCTACGACACCGGCCTGATGGCGGCCCTGGCCTCGGTGCGGGCCCAGGGACAACCCGGCTGGAACCTGGCCTGGTTCAACGCCAACGCCAAGCCCCAACCCCTCTGCCGGGCCCTGAAGCTCAGGGCCCAGGGCCTGGCGGTGCGCCCCATGGGGGCCAGCAGCCGCCTCGACCTCAGCCCCGGGGTGCCACCCACCGCCAACCTGCAACTCAGCCGCCGATGATGCGGATTGGCGGAACCGAAAGCCGTTGGCGCTGCGACTGCATCAGCTGAAGCTGCCGCTCGACCATGGCGAGGCGGACCTGCTGGCGGCCATCTGCAGGCGCCTGAAGCTGCAGCCCGAGCAGCTGCTGCAGCACCGGGTGGTGAAGCGCAGCGTCGATGCCCGCCGCAAGGCCGCCATCCAACTCACCTACAGCGTGGAGCTGGAGCTGGAGGGGCCGCTCGAGCAGCAGCTGCTCCAACGCTTCCGCCGCGACAGCCAACTGCAACCGGCCCAGCCCGGCAGCTATCGGCCGGTGACCCACGCCACCGCCGCCCTCAGCCGTGGTCTGGAGCAGGGCACGATCCCGCGACCGGTGGTGGTGGGCGCCGGCCCCTGCGGCTATTTCTGCGCGCTGCTGCTGGCCCAGATGGGCCTGCGGCCGCTGCTGTTGGAGCGCGGCCAGCCGGTGAAGCAGCGCAGTGCCGACACCTTTGGCTTCTGGCGGCGCCAGAGCCCCTTCAACCCGGAATCGAATGCCCAGTTCGGTGAAGGGGGGGCGGGCACCTTCTCCGACGGCAAGCTCTACAGCCAGGTGAGCGACCCCCGCCACCTGGGCCGCAAGGTGCTCGAGGAGCTGGTGCAGGCGGGCGCCAATCCGGAGATCCTGGTGCTGCACCGGCCCCACATCGGCACCTTCAAACTGGCCACGGTGGTGCGGGGCCTGCGGGCTCAGATCGAAGCCCTGGGCGGGGAGATCCGCTTCCAGAGCCGGGTGGATCAACTGGAATTGGAGCCGGACAGCCGCGCCGTACGGGCCGTGGTGCTGGCCGACGGCAGCCGCATCGCCGCCGCGCAGGTGGTGCTGGCGGTGGGCCATAGCGCCCGCGACAGCTTCGCGATGCTGCAGCGCCAGGGCGTGGCCATGGAGCGCAAGCCCTTTTCGATCGGCGTGCGGATCGAGCATCCCCAGGCGTTGATCGATACCGCCCGCTGGGGGAGCTGCGCCGGCCACCCGCGCCTGGGGGCAGCGGAATACAAGCTGGTGCACCACGCCAGCAATGGCCGCTGCGTCTACAGCTTCTGCATGTGCCCCGGCGGCTTGGTGGTGGGCGCCACCTCGGAACCGGGCCGGGTGGTGACCAACGGCATGAGCCAGCACTCCCGCAACGAGCGCAATGCCAACAGCGGCATCGTGGTGAACATCGACCCCGACGATGTGGAACCCTTCGGAGCCAGCCCCGGCGATCCCCTGGCGGGGGTGGCCTTCCAGCGGCACTGGGAAGAGCAGGCCTATGCCCTGGGGGGCAACAGCTTTGCCGCCCCGGGGCAGACCCTGGCGGACTTTCTGGCCGGACGCCCCAGCACGGCCGCCGGTGCGGTGCAGCCCTCCTACAACCCGGGGGTGACCTTCACCGACCTCAGCCCTGCGCTGCCCACCTATGTGGTGGAGGCCCTGCGGGAAGCCCTGCCGCAGTTCAACCGCACCATCCCCGGCTACGCCATGGACGATGCGGTGCTCACCGGCGTGGAGACACGCACCTCCTCGCCCCTGCGGATGCCGCGGAACGAACAGCTGGAGAGCAGCAACACCCCCGGGTTGTATCCGGCCGGAGAGGGGGCCGGCTACGCCGGCGGCATCCTCTCAGCGGCCATTGATGGCATCCGCGTGGCGGAAGCCGTGGCGATCACTCTTCGTCGTCGCTGGCACCCAGGGGAGCCAGCCGAATCTGCTTGCGACCCAGCTTGATCTCAAACTCATCACCGGGCTTGAGATCGAGCATGGCGGTGTAGGCCTTGCCCACCATCAGATTGCCGTTGAACTGCACTTTGGTGGTGAAGCTCAGCTTGCGGCCGCCCTTGCCCATGCGGGATGAACCGCTGCCCAGCTCAACGCCCTTGGCATTGAGCAGCGCTTCATAGAAGGCAGTGAAATTGAGACGCTCGCTGCCATCCTTTTTGATGGACACGTAACCGCAGGCCCGCACGACATCAGATTTGCTGACGTCACCAAGCTCCTTGACCTTGGCAAGCAATTCGGCTCCGGTGAGCATCTGATGGTTCCTATGCAACATCTGAATCATTCCACTTGATGGCCGATTCCGCAAGGGCTCTGGCGGCCATTGTTGAAAACCAGGACAGCCGAAGGGCAACGACTGCGCGGCAGAAATGTGGATCAGTGGGCTTCAGTCAAGCCCTGTAGATGTTGTGTAGGTCAGTTTGCGTCAGTCTGCTGCGACACGATGCCACTCCATTGCACCGCCTTCTGTTGATCGCGGCGCCAGGAATGGAACAGCAGCGGTTCCGCCACCGTGCACAACGGGCAGAGGCTGATCTGATGCGCATCCACACCGGCCCATTGCAACTGCAGGCGCTGGGCCAAGCGGATATCCAGACGCACCCGCCCGGCGACGCCATCGGGATCGGCCTGCAGGGCGCCGCAGGCCTCCAATGCCGCCAGGGCCGCCGTCAGGCCACCGGGCATCGCCGCGGCCAGGGTCTCGGCCACCTGCTCCGCCACGGCCTGCTCCACCTGGTAGTGCCCCCCACTCACCGCCGGGCCCAGGGCCACCCGCAACGCATCGCGGCGACAGCCCAGCGCCTCCAGGCGTTCGATCGCCCGCAGCACGATGCCCCCCGCCACCCCACGCCAGCCCGCGTGGCAGGCGGCCACCCGGCCGCTGTGCGGATCCGCCAGAAGCACGGGCGTGCAATCAGCCCCACACACCCACAGGCTCTGGCCGCCGGCATCGCTCACCAGGCCATCGGCCTCGGGCCAGGGTTCCGCACTGGCGGCAGATGCCGGTAG
>BJHC01000017.1 GCA_014191535.1 Cyanobium sp.
TGCGGCGCACCTCATCGCCCATCAGCAGCATCGGCACCCCGGGGCTGATCAGCAGGGACGTCAGCAGGTTGCGCAGCTGGCGGTTGCGCAGGGCCTCCACCGCCGGATCGCTGCAGGGTCCCTCCGCCCCGTGGTTCCAGCTGTTGTTGTGGTTATCGCCATCGCGGTTGTCTTCGCCGTTGGCCAGGTTGTGCTTGCGGTCGTAGCTCACCAGGTCCGCCAGGGTGAAACCGTCGTGGGCGGTGAGGAAGGTGATGCTGCGGCCCAGCACCGCGGGCTGCCCGCCGAACAGATCCGGGCTGCCGGCGATGCGCTGGCCCATGGTCCAGCAGCTTTTGTCGTCCCCCTTCCAGAAGCGGCGCACGTCGTCGCGGTAGCGGCCGTTCCAGGCCCCCAGGCGCCGGGCCGGGAAGTCCGCCAGGCGGTAGAGGCCGCCGCAATCCCAGGGCTCGCTCACCAATTTGAGATCCGCCAGTTCCGGGTCGGCTTCGATCTCCTCAAACAGGGGTGGGTGATCCAGGGGGGTGAGCTCCTCGCCGCGGCTGAGGGCGATGCCCAGGTCGAAGCGGAAGCCATCCACCCCCAGTTCCAAGGCCCAGCAGCGCATCGATTCGAGGATCAGCCGGCGCACCAGGGGGCGATTGGCGGCGATGGAGTTGCCGCAGCCGCTCACATCCAGGTAGTCGCCCTTGGCGTTCTGGTGGTAGTAGAGGCGATCGTCGATGCCGCGCCAGCTGAGGGTGGGCCCCGCCTGGTTGCCCTCGCAGGTGTGGTTGTAGACGACATCCACCAGCACTTCGAGCCCGGCGTGGTGACAGGCGGTCACCAGCTCGCGCACCTGCTGGCGGATCTGGAGCGGATCGTCGCCGTGCTGGTAGGCGTGATGGGGGGCCATCCAGCTGATCGGGCTGTAGCCCCAGTAGTTGAGGCGTCCCGGCGGCGCATCGTGGGGGTCGAAGGCCATCACCGGCAGCAGCTCCACCGTGGTGATGCCGAGTTGCTTGAGATGGGGAATGGCCTCGATCAGCCCCAGGTAGGTGCCCTGCCGATCCGGGGTGATCGGGCTGCCGGGCCCGCGGCTGAAGCCGCCCACGTGCAATTCGTAAATCACCGTGCGCTGCCAGCTGTGGCGAGGCCGGGGGGCGGCACTGAAATCGAAACGGTCGCGCTCCGTGACCACCCCCTTGAGGCAGCTGGCGGTGTTGGGCACCGCCCCGATGGCATCACCGCGGCGGTAGACGTTCCAGCCGGCGATGGCGCGGGCGCAGGGGTCGAGCAGCAGCTTGGAGGGGTTGAAGCCGTGCCGGCCCGGCTGCAGCGGGCCGAACACCCGGTAGGCGTAGCAACAGCCGATGCCGACCCCTTCCACCTCCACGTGCCAGATGTCACCGGAGCGTTGGTGGTGATTGAGCTCCACCACCTGTTCCGGTTCCGGCGCATCGCCATCGGCGAACAGCAGCAGCTCCACCCGCGTCGCCATCGGCGAGGCCAAGGCGAAATTCACCCCCCTAGAGGTGGTGCTCGACCCCAGGGGCCACGACTGTCCCAGGTGGATCGCGTGCAACGGGTCCTGCAGGCCGTTGTCACAAGCTAGATCTGGCTCCTGGGTTCTGGCTCGCCATGTCATCGCTCCCAACCCAACCCAGCGAGGCGGGGCGACCGGCGCGGCAGGTGCTGGAGAGCCTGTGGCTGTTTGCCCCCAACCGCGACACCCAGGGCGGCAGCGCCTGGTGGCTGGATGGGCCCGGGGCCCAGGGGGCCGGCGGTTGTCTGATCGATTGCCCCGCCTTCACCGAGGCCAACCTGGCGTTGCTGCAGGGCCGCGGCGAGGGCCGCATCCTGCTCACCAGCCGGGAGGGCCATGGCCGCGTGCGGCGCTTTCAGGAGGCGTTGGGGTGGCCGGTGCTGGTGCAGGAGCAGGAGGCCTATCTCCTACCCAGTGTTCAGGGGCTTGACCCCTTCGGTGCCGAACGGGAGCTGGCGCCGGGGCTGCGGCTGCGGTGGACCCCCGGGCCCACCCCGGGGGCATCGGTGCTGCTGGCCGAGGGCGGCGCCCTCGGAGATGGCGCCGTGTTGTTCTGCGGCCGCTTGCTGAGCCCGGTGGCCCAGGGGCAGGCGGCGCCGCTGCGTCATCGGCGCAGCTTTCACTGGGGGCGCTGGTTGCGCAGCCTCGAGCAGCTGCGCCGCTGGCTGCCGGAGCAGCGCCCCCTGTGGTTGGCCAGTGGTGCGGGCCTGGGGGCCCTGCGCGGCGAGGCGCTCATTCCCCATGGCTGGGAGCTGTTGCAGGGGCTCGATTTGGAGGCCTTGGCGCAGCAGCAACCCCAGTGAGGGGGCTGTGAACGGGCCGTTTCGGGCCGTTTGGCGCTGATTTCGGCAACAAAAGTGGCAAAACCGTGTTGCCGCGGGGGGTGTTTTGGTTGCCGGCCCTTGCCAACACCCATACGATTGGCGCGCTGAAACCAGTGGCGGTCGGACTTCCCGCGCCGCCCGGCTGCTGCTGATCCCAGAGGCTTTCCCACTCCGATGAACAAAGCTGACCTCGTCAACCTCGTGGCTGCCCGCACCGAGCTGACCAAAACCGACGTTGCCCAGGTGGTGGACGCCGCCATCGAAACCATCATCGATTCGGTGGTGGAAGGCAAAAAGGTGTCGATCCTTGGCTTCGGCTCCTTCGAGCCCCGTGAGCGTTCCGCCCGTCAGGGTCTGAACCCCAAGACCGGCCAGAAAATCAAGATTCCCGCCAAGCGCGTGCCCGCCTTCACCGCCGGCAAGCTGTTCAAGGACCGCGTTCAGGGCTGATCCCAGCCGCTGACACGTTCTTGCAACGTCTGCTCAGGGCGGCCTTCGGGCCGCCCTTTTGCATGATTGGCCCTGTTGCCTGTTCGTTCAGCCGTGCTGCCTGATCACCTGCAGCAACGGTTGGCCGCCGCCGCACAGCAACGCCAGCAGTGCCCCCGGGGCCGCTATGCCCCCTCCCCCACCGGGCCGCAGCATCTGGGCAATCTGCGCACGGCGCTGCTCTCCTGGCTGATCACCCGGCTGCAGGGGGGGGAATGGCTGCTGCGCCTCGACGACCTCGACACCCCCCGCAACCGACCCGGGGCCGAGGCGGCGATTGTGGCGGATCTCCGCTGGCTGGGGCTGAGCTGGGATGGCCCGTTGATCCGCCAAAGCGAGCGGCGGGGCCTGTACGCCACGGTGCTTTCCAGCCTGCGCCGTGCGGGTGCCCTTTATCCGTGCCGTTGCAGCCGGCGGATGCTGGCGGACATCTCCGCACCCCATGGCGCGGCTCCGGTGTACCCGGGGTTCTGCCGGCACCAACCCCAGGCCTGGGGCCCGCAGCAGGGGCGTCTGCCCAGTTGGCGGCTGGCGTTGCAGCCCGGCTGGCTGGAGTGGTGCGAGCAGCTGGGGCCCTCTGGCCGGCTCGATGCCCAGGACGCGGTGGGGGATGTGGTGCTGCGCCGGGCCGATGGGTTTTTGGCCTACCACCTGGCCACGGCGGTGGATGAACTCAGCCTGGGCATCAGCGATGTGGTGCGCGGCGCCGACCTCTGGGCCGCCACAGCGCCGCAGGTGGCCGTGATCGAACGGCTGGGGGGCACGCCCCCCCGCTATTGGCATTTGCCGCTCTGGCAGGACGCCGCCGGTCAGCGGCTCTCCAAGCGTGAGCAGGCCGCCGGGCTGGAGCCCCTGCGCCAGCAGGGCCTCGATGGGCCGGCGGTGGTGGGGATGCTGGCAGCCAGCCTCGGGCTGGTGCCACCGGGGAGTCGCCTCAGTGCCCTGGAGTTGCAGCAGCAGTGGAGCCTGGAGGCCTTGCGTCAGCCGCTCAGCGTTGCCTCCAAGACTTAAGGAAGGCTTCGGGATCAAACCGGTGAATCACCCCCACACTGAACCCATCAGAACGAAGCGGGTGATGGACAGATTGCAGAGGGCCCAAGACACCCCTGCCGAGGGGCTGCAGGGCGCCTGCCCCAGCTGTGGCGGCAGTGGGGTGTTGCGCACCGATGGCGCCAGTTACCGCACCTGTCTGGAGTGCGTGGGCCAGGGGGTTCTCCCGCAGTTCGAGGCCAGCGATGCCTTGTCTGTGGCCATGGCCCGGGCGATGGGCCGTGGGGTGAGCCGTGGCTTCCGGGGCGACCTCAGCGCTTGGATTTCTGGCGCCAGATAAAGAAGGTGGCGGTGGCCACCACCACCAGCAGCGGAGCCGCGGTGAGCAGCAGCAGCGCAACGGCGGTCCAGTCGGTGTACATCGCTGTCAGGCTTGCGGGCAGGCGCCATCATCTCAGCAGCGCCTCCAAAGGCTGATCCCATGCCCGTGCACCTGATGCTGTTGGTTGCACTGGCGCTGCTGCCCGTCTCAGCCAGGGCCGGGGTGGTGTTCACCGATTGCCAGCCCGCCTCTGGCGGGGGCATCACCTGCGACACCCAGCCCACCGGCAACACCGCCGATGACGACGAAGCGGCCCGCTACGGCCTGTTCGACGAGGCCAGCCCCGGCTGGGCGGAATTCGACCCCTACGAGGGGTATGACGACATGCTCGGCGGCAACTGGACCTAATCCCTTCAGGAGTTCCCACGGCGCTCCGTAGGATCCGGCCCAGCCTGCCGCCGCTGCGCCAGCCCCGATGGAGCTCACCTACCGCCCCCGCCGTCTGCGCCGTTCCCCAGCCCTGCGGGCGATGGTGCGGGAGACCTCCCTCAGCGCTGCGGATTTCATCTATCCGTTGTTCGTGCATGAAGGGGCCAGCAACGAGCCCATCGGCGCCATGCCCGGCTGCCAGCGCTGGAGCCTCGACGGCCTGGTGCAGGAGGTGGGGCGCGCCTGGGATCTCGGCATCCGTTGTGTGGTGCTGTTCCCGAAGGTGGCCGATGGCCTCAAAACCGAGGACGGCGCTGAGTGCTTCAACGAAGGCGGCCTGATCCCGCGGGCGATCCGCCGCCTCAAGCAGGCCCACCCCGGCATGGCGATCATGACCGACGTGGCCCTGGATCCCTACTCCTGCGATGGCCACGACGGCATCGTCAGCGACGAGGGGGTGGTGCTCAATGACGAAACCGTGGCCCTGCTCTGCAAACAGGCGGTGGTGCAGGCCCGGGCCGGTGCGGATCTGATTGGCCCCAGCGACATGATGGACGGCCGTGTGGGAGCCATCCGCGAAGCCCTCGACGAGGAGGGCTTTGAGCACGTGGGGATCATCAGCTACACCGCCAAGTACGCCTCGGCCTACTACGGCCCGTTCCGCGAGGCCCTGGATTCGGCCCCCCGCGCGGCGGCCAGCAAGCCCATCCCCAAGGACAAATCCACCTATCAGATGGATCCGGCCAACGCCCGCGAGGCGATCACCGAGGCCCAGCTCGATGAACAGGAGGGGGCCGACATCATGATGGTGAAGCCGGGGTTGGCTTACCTCGACATCATTCATCGCCTCCGGGAGGAGAGCGAACTGCCGATCGCCGCCTACAACGTGAGCGGCGAATACGCGATGGTGAAGGCCGCCGCCGAGAAGGGCTGGATCGACGAGCGCGCCGTGGTGTTGGAAACCCTGCTCTGCTTCAAGCGCGCCGGTGCCGATCTGATCCTCACGTACCACGCCTGTGATGCGGCGGCCTGGTTGCGGCAAGGGTGATCCGCCCCCTTCGGGCGGTTGCTCCCCTCGTCCGGATCCTGCCTCGCTCCGCTCCCGCCTTGGCCACGGCGGCCTGGTTGGCCCTGGTGTCCGCTTTGGCCAGCGCCAGCTCCATCCCGGAGATGTTCTTCCCGGAGCTGGGGGCCCTGGCCTCCGTGGTGTTCGCCTCCCCGGGCAGCAGCTGGGCCCGTGCTCCGTTGCTGCTGACCCTCACCCCAGCCATCACGGCCGTGCCCGGGGTGCTGATCACGCGACTGCTGCCCTATGGCCTGCCGGCCCTGGCGCTCGACCTGGTGATCTGTCTGCTGTTGATCCGCTGGTTGCGTTCCCCGATCGTGCCGGCGATCTCCGCCGGCATGCTGCCGCTCACCCTCGGGATCACCAGCTGGCTCTACCCCCCGGCGATCCTGGTGGGCACCGGTGGTCTGGCGCTGCTGTCCCAGCTGCGGGCCCGATGGCGGCCGTTGCCGCCCTCCGCGCCTCTGCCACCCCATGGCCCCGTCCGCGTCTGGGCCCCGGCCCTGGCGCTGTTTCTGCTCGGTGGAGCCGGCCTGGTGCACCTGTTCGGCTCCCGGTTGGTGCTGTACCCACCCCTGTTTGTGATCGCCTTTGAGATGTTGACCTTGCGTGACCACTGCCCCTGGAGCGGTCGCCCTGGCGCGGTGTTGCTGGTCACCGGGGGGGCAGCCCTCGCTGGGCTGCTGCTGGTGCGCAGCCTGGGGGTGGTGCCCCTGGCCGTCGCGGCGGCGGTGCTGGTGACGGCCCTGCTGCTGCATCTGGCTCGCCTGCGCTGCCCGCCCGCCTACGGCCTGGCCTTGCTGCCGTTCTTGATTCCGTCACCATCGCTCAGCTATCCGCTGTTCACCCTGATGGGCACCAGCTGGTTGCTGCTGGTGGTTGCCACCAGCGCGGCCCTCGCTCGCCGGCGTGGTGACCGAGAATGGCAACACTGAACCGTTCCGCCATGGCACCGGCCGCCGTGCATCGCCTCGGTCATGTGGCACTCCGCGTGGTCGATATGGAGCGGGCCAAGGCCTTTTACCTGGGCCTCGGCCTTCGGCTCACGTGGGACGCCCCGGATTGGTGCTACGTGCAGTGGCCCGATTCCGGCGAAGGCATTGCCCTGCTCAGCCCGGAGTACCGCGCTGCGGGGCCCCATTTCGCCTTCCATTTCCAAGACCGCGCCGAGGTGGATCGCATCCGTGAGCAGCTGGTGGGGCAGGGCCACAGCTGCGGCCCGGTGCACGATCACCGCGATGGCACCGCCTCCTTCTACCTGCAGGATCCCGAGGGCAACTGGCTGGAGATGCTCTACGAGCCCGCCGCGGGCCTGCCCTCCAACGTGGGGGCTGATCCGATCCCGCTTGTGCGGGCGTGAGTGGGTCGGCGATTCAGCAGGAGGCCCTTGAGCTGCTGGAGTGGCCGCGGCTGGCCCAGCACCTCGCCGGCTTCGCCAGCACGGCCCTCGGCCGTGAGCGCTGCTTGGGGCTGCCCCTAGCCCCCAGCCCGGAGGCCAGTGCTCGCCTGCTGGCGGAAACCACGGAGCTGATCGCCCTGGATGGCCTCACGGAAGGGGGCCTGAGTTTTCAGGGGGTGGCCGACCTCAGCCGCACCCTGCAGATCTGCGCCAAGGGGGGAATCGCCTCCGGCGATGACCTGCTGGCGGTGGCCACCACCCTGGCGGCGGCCCGGCGGCTGCGCCGTCAGATCGACGATCCGGCCCTGCGGCCCGTGTGCTCCGCCCTGGTGGAGGAGTTGCGCACCCTGCCGGAACTGGAGCAGCGCCTGCACTTCTGCCTCGAGGAGAGCGGCCGCGTGGCGGATCGCGCCAGCCCCGCCCTGGGGGAGCTGCGGCGGCAGCTGGCGGCCGTGCGCCAGGAGCGTCGCGATCGCCTCAACGGGCTGATGCGGAGCTTCGCGGCCCTGCTGCAGGACACGGTGGTGGCGGAGCGCAACGGCCGGCCCGTGCTGGCGGTGAAGGCGGGGGCCGCGGCGCAGCTGCCGGGCCTGGTGCACGACAGCTCCGCCTCCGGCAGCACCGTGTTCATCGAGCCCCAGGCGGTGATTCCCCTGGGCAACCGCATCCGCCAGCTGGAGGGCCAGGAGCGGGAGGCGGAGCAGGCGGTCTTGCAGGAGCTGAGTGCCCTGGTGGGGGCGGAGCTTCCGGCACTGGAGCACCTGCAGCAGGTGCTGGTGCAACTGGATGCCGCCCTGGCGCGGGCCCGCTACGGCCAGTGGATGGGGGCCGTGCGCCCCGAGCTGGAGAGCGATCCCCTGGCGCCGCTGCAGCTGGAGGAGCTGCGCCACCCGTTGCTGCTGTGGCAGGAGCGCCGCGATGGCGGGGCGGCGGTGGTGCCTGTGAGTGTGCGGGTGGAGGGGGGGCTGCGGGTGGTGGCGATCACCGGCCCCAACACCGGCGGCAAAACCGTGACCCTCAAGAGCGTGGGCCTCGCTGCCCTGATGGCGCGGGCCGGGCTGTTTGTGCCCTGCTCTGGCACCCCGCGCCTGCCCTGGTGCCGCCAGGTGCTGGCGGACATTGGCGATGAGCAGTCGTTGCAGCAGAACCTTTCCACCTTCAGCGGCCATGTGCGCCGCATTGCCCGGATCCTCGAAGCGCTGCCGCCGGCGGGTGCGGATCTTGGGGGGCTGGATGGCGCCGATCTGGTGCTGCTGGATGAGGTGGGGGCCGGCACCGACCCCGCGGAGGGCACCGCCCTGGCCATCGCCCTGTTGCGGCAGCTGGCGGAGCGGGCCCGGCTCACCATCGCCACCACCCACTTCGGCGAACTGAAGGCCCTCAAGTACAGCGACGATCGCTTTGAGAACGCCTCCGTGGCCTTCGACGTGGAGACCCTGTCGCCGACCTACCGGTTGCAGTGGGGCATCCCCGGCCGCAGCAATGCCCTGGCGATCGCCTCCCGCCTGGGTCTCGATGGTGCGGTGCTGGAGCAGGCCCAGGGGCTGCTGGCTCCCCGCGGCGAAGGGGAGGTGAACCAGGTGATTGCGGGCCTGGAGAACCAGCGTCAGCGCCAGCAGGAGGCCGCCGAGGAGGCCGCGGCTCTGTTGGCCCGCACGGAGCTGTTGCATGAGGAGCTGCTGGAGCGCTGGCAGCAGCAGAAACAGCAGAGCGCCGAATTGCAGGAGCAGCGCCGCCTGGAGCTGGAGCGCTCGATTCGCGATGGCCAGCAGGAGGTGCGCCGCATCATCCGCCGGCTGCGCCAGGGCCGCGACGTGGACACCACCCGCCTGGGGGAGACGGCCCGGCGCGCCGGCCAGCGGCTCAAATCGCTGCAGCAGCAGCACCGACCGGCCCCCGAGCGCCGCGATCACCAGGGATGGCTCCCCAAGCTCGGCGATCGGGTGCGGGTGCTCTCCCTCGGCAAGGCCGGCGAGGTGCTGGCCCTGTCCGCCGATGGCCGAGAGCTCACCGTGCGCTGCGGTGTGATGCGCCTCAACCTGGAGCTCGCCGCCATCGAGGGCCTCAATGGCGAGAAGCCCGCGCCGCCGCCGCCCCCCCAGGTGGCCATCCGCAGCAGCCGGCGGCTGGGGGGTGGCGGGCCGCAGGTGCGCACCGAGCGCAACACCGTGGATGTGCGCGGCCTGCGGGTGCACGAGGCGGAGGCGGCGGTGGAAGACCACCTGCGAACCGCCAGCGGGCCGCTGTGGGTGATCCACGGCATCGGCACCGGCAAGCTCAAGCGTGGGCTGCGGGAGTGGTTGGCCACCCTGCCCTATGTGGAGCGGGTGAGCGATGCGGAGCAGGGGGACGGCGGCCCCGGCTGCAGCGTGATCTGGCCGAAGTAGGCCTCAGCCCAGCGGCGGCAGCAGCGGCTCCGGCGCCGGTGGGGTGACCATCGGGGCTTGCGGCAGGGCGTCACCGCCGTTGTCGAACAGGCGCCAGCCGCTGGCGTCCACCTCCAGGTGCACGGTTTCACCCGGCACCACCCGCTGCTCCGGATCAGCCCGGAGCTGCACCAGGTGGTCGCCCTCCTGCAACCGGCAGGTGAGCAGCTGTTCATTGCCCAGGCTCTCCACGTGGCACAGCTCCGCCGGCAGGTTGCGGTTGGTGGCGGGCGCCAACCGCAGGTGTTCCGCCCGCAGCCCGCCGGTGAGGGCATCGGGCCCGCCGCGGCTGTGCCAGTGGTCGAGGGCGGCGCGCATGGGGCCCTCCAGCAGGAAGCGGCGCCCCCCCAGTTGCAGCTGGCCGCTGCCCACGCTCAGCACCGGCAGCAGGTTCATGGGCGGGCTGCCGATGAACTGGGCCACGAACAGGTTGCTGGGCCACTGGTAGAGCTCCATCGGCGTGCCCAGCTGTTGCAGCTGGCCGCGGTTGAGCACGGCGATGCGGTGACCCATGGTCATCGCCTCCACCTGGTCGTGGGTGACGTAGACCGTGGTGGTGCCCAGGCGCCGCTGCAGTTCCACGATCTGCGCACGGGTGCCGGTGCGCAGCTTGGCGTCGAGGTTGCTGAGCGGTTCATCCATCAGGAACACCGCCGGCTGGCGCGCGATGGCGCGCCCCAGGGCCACCCGCTGCTTCTGGCCGCCGGAGAGTTCCTTGGGCAGGCGATCCAGCAGGTGGTCGAGTTCGAGGGTGCTGGCCACCTCGGTGATCCGTTGCTGGATCCGGGTTTCCCGGCTGGAGGGGAACCGCAGCGGGGCGGGCAGTCCGGCGCTGGCGCGGTGCAGCCCATCGGCCAGCTGCTGCAGCGGCGTGCGCTGGCGCTGGCGCCGCAGGCCGAAGCCGATGTTGTCCGCCACGCTCAGGTGGGGATACAGGGCATAGCTCTGGAACACCATCGCCACATCCCGCTGGGCCGGGCGCAGGTTGGTGACGCAGCGGTCGCCCACAAAGATGTCGCCGCCGCTGGGGGCCTCCAGGCCCGCCAGCAGCCGCAGCAGGGTGCTCTTGCCGCAGCCGGAGGGGCCCACCAGCACCAGGAATTCCCCATCGGCGATGGCGAGATCGAGCTGGCGCAGCACCTCCACCGGCGCGCTGCCCCGCCGGGGCGGGTAGGTCTTGCTGACCTGCTGGAACCGAACCTCTGCCAACCCCTGGGCCCGCGGCGGCCCGATCCTAGGGTTGATCAAATGCAGTTCATTGATCAGGCCCGCATTGCGGTGCAGGCCGGCCGTGGCGGTGATGGCATCGTGGCCTTCCGCCGAGAGAAGTACGTGCCGGCCGGCGGTCCATCCGGTGGCGATGGCGGCCGTGGCGGAGATGTGTGGCTGGAGGCCGACCCCAACCTGCAGACCCTGCTCGACTTCAAATACAAACGGCTCTTCGAGGCGGTGGATGGCCGCCGGGGCGGCCCCAACAAGAGCACCGGCGCCAGCGGCGATCACCTCACCATCAAGGTGCCCTGCGGCACGGAGGTGCGCGACCTGCGCACCAACATCCTGCTGGGTGACCTGACGGAGAAGGGGCAGCGGCTGCTGGTGGCCGTGGGCGGCCGCGGCGGTCTGGGCAATGCCCACTACCTCAGCAACCGCAACCGCGCTCCCGAAAAGTGCACCGAGGGTCGCGATGGGGAAGTCTGGAACCTGCAGCTGGAGCTGAAGCTGCTGGCGGAGGTGGGCATCATCGGCCTGCCCAATGCCGGCAAGAGCACCCTGATCTCGGTGCTCTCCTCCGCCCGCCCCAAGATCGCCGACTATCCCTTCACCACCCTGGTGCCCAACCTGGGGGTGGTGCGTCGCCCCACGGGGGATGGCACCGTGTTTGCCGATATTCCAGGGCTGATCGCCGGTGCGGCCCAGGGGGCCGGCCTGGGGCACGATTTCCTGCGCCACATCGAGCGCACACGCCTGCTGATCCACCTGGTGGATTCCAGCTCCGAGGATGTGGTGCGCGACCTGCAGGTGGTGCAGCAGGAGTTGCAGTCGTATGGGAACGATCTCAGCGAGCGGCCCACCCTGGTGGCCCTCACCAAGATCGAGTTGCTGCTGGACGACGAGTTAGAAGACCGCCGCCAGCAGCTGGAAGAGCACTGGGGCGGTCCGGTTCTGGCGATTTCGGCGGCCGCGGCACGAAACCTGGATCAACTGCTGGCGGCCACGTGGCAGCAGTTGGGGATCTGACGGCAGATCCCCAAGACGGAGATCAGTCGTCGTAGACGAGGCACTCAGGGGCGTCGGGGTTCAGATCGCAGAACACCTCGAGCGGGGTGGGGTCGTGGTTGTCCTCGGGGTGATGGGCCTTGTACTCCTCAAGGTCCTTGAGCTCGCCTTCGAGGTGGCGCACCTTGCCGTCATCACCGGCCTGACGGGCGGCGGCGATTTCGGATTTGTCCTTGGCGATGTGCTCGTCGATGGTGTTCATGGAAGGGGCCGGAGGTGCTCGGGCCGCTCGACGTCGGGCACACCATACGGGCGCCGGGCCGCCAGTGCTGGGGTTTGTGGTGGGCTTCTGATGCTGGCCCTGCGGCGCATTTGCGCCGCCGTGGCTAGGAGAGAACTAGCTGCACAGCTGTTCCATGGCCCGGATCCGTCAACGGCGCGATCGCCATTTCATCGATGACCACGGTCAGCTGTTTTGGATCAATGGGCCGGATCACCACTGCTACCTCTCCGAGCAGCGCCAGTGGCGCCAGGGGCTGAGCTTCGAGGAGGTGCTCACGTGGAAGCAGTGCTCCCCCAGCGGCCTGGTGAGCCAGCGGTTCACCTCCCTGCAGGCGGCCTGTGAGGCCTTTGAGCACAACCAGGTGACCTGGTCGCTCGACCTCTACCTGCGCCGCATGGGGGATGAGATGGCGCTGCAGCGGGGCTGCGACGACTACAAGCCCACCGCCATGAAGGAGGAGGAAGCCCGCGGCGCCCGCCCCCGCCGGCAGCCCTGGCTGGCCAATGAGCCCGTCAGCTCCGGCTCCGGCCCCTCGGCCACCGCTGCCCTGCGCTGCGAGCTGAGTGCCCGCCCCAGCTGCGCCCCCGGCGAGGCCCCGCACCTGCAACGGCGCCGCCGCAGCAGTGCCGCCCAGGGCTCGGGGGTCAGCCCGGCAGCTCGCTGAGCTCCAGCCAGCGCTCCTCCCCCTGCTCGATCCGCTGCAGCAGCTCGCTCAGCTCCTGGCTGAGCAGCTCCAGGGCGCCGTAATCGCCGCCTCCGGCCGCCAGCCCCTGCTCCAGCTCCTGGCGCCGGGCATCCCATTGGGGCAGCTGGGTTTCCAGCTCTGAGAGCTCGCGGTTTTCCTTGAAGCTGCGGCGCCGCTGTTTCGTGGCCGCCGGTTTGGCCTCGGCCGCCACCGCTGGGGCCACCGCCGGAGCCACCGCTGCAGGGGTGGCACTGGCCTGGGAATCGGCGTTTTTGGCGCTGCCCTGACGCTCCAGGTAGGCGCTGTAGTTGCCCTCGAACCGTTGCAGGCGGCCCCCCTCGAAACAGAACAGCCGGTCGACCGTGCGGTCGAGGAAGTAGCGGTCG
>BJHC01000018.1 GCA_014191535.1 Cyanobium sp.
GGGGGGAGGAATTGATCGACCTCAGCAACCACCAACGCCCCGGCGTTGGCCTTCACAATGGGATGTTCCATTAGCTGGCCATCAAAAAGGGTGAGACGTGGCGGTTCTTGCGCAGTTGCGCCGGATGGTTCTGCACCTTCACCTGGCCCGCCTCGAGGTAGATGATCCAATCGGCCCTCAGGATCATCGAGGGGCGATGACTGATGAACAGTGTTGTCTGCCCCTGGCGCAGGGTGAGCAGTTGATCCAGCAGGCGGTTTTCCAGCACGGGATCCAGTGCTGAGGTGGATTCATCCAGAATCAGGATGGGCGGCCTGGTCAGCAGAGCCCGCGCGATGGCGAGGCGTTGCCGCTGCCCACCGGAGAGGTTGGCGCCGAATTCGCCCACCACCGTTTGATACCCCTCCGGTAGATCGCGAATGAATTCATCGGCGAGGCTGATGCGACAGGCCTCCACGATTTCCTCGAAGCTGGCATCGGGGTGGGCGAAACGGAAGTTGTCGCAGATGGAGCGGTTGAACAGCACCGATTCCTGCGGCACCAGCACCACCTGCTTACGCAGGTTGTTGATGTCGAGGTCGCGACCGTTGTAGGGCCCGTAGAGGATCGATCCCGATTGGGGCTGGTCTATCCCCGCCACCAGGCGCATCAGGGTGCTCTTCCCGCAGCCGGATTCACCGATCACCGCCGTGGTGATGCCACCGGGGATGTGCAGGCTGAAGCGATCCAGCAACTCCCGGCGGCCCGGGTGGTGGAAGGTGATCTTGTCGCAGACGATGTCAGCGTCATTGGGGAGAGTCACGCTATGCACCCCTGCGTGGATCTGCTGCTCCGGTGGTTCGGAGAGCACCTCCGACATGCGCTTAAGCACCACATCGGCCCGGAGAAACTCCTGGCTCACAGCAGCAATGCCCGACAGAAAGGCCAGCACGTTTGACCCCATGCCGTTAAAAGCCAGCAATTGGCCAATGCTCAGCTGCTGTTGAATTACAAACGAGCTGCCGTACCAGAGCAAGGCAAGGCCGGAGAGGCTTCCGAGCAGGCCGGTGAGGGTGGTTTCCTTGAGATCCAGCCGCAACGACAACCACGACAGGTGGGTGAGCTTGCCGATATTGCGTTGGTATTCCTGCCAAGCCTGTGAGGTGGCGTCACTGCACTTGAGCACACTCATGCCCCGGAACAGCTCCACCAAATGGCCCTGGTTGTCAGCGCCCTTGGCCAGCAGGTTGCGGGCCAGCTGAGCCTGGGCCGGCAGAAAGCAGAGGTTGGCCACAATCACCACCAGATAACAAGCCAGGGCAGCGAAGGTGAGCCAGGCGTTGTAGGTCCACATCAGCAGCAACGACACAACCGCGATGCAGAACTGGCTGGGGAGGGCCAGCACCACGTCAGTCATCAAGGCATTCAGGCGTTGGATGTCGCTGATGCGGCTCACCACCTCACCGCTGCGGCGGTTCTCGAAGTAGCGCAGCGGCAACGACAGCAGGCGATGGCCGTAGTGCATGGTCATCTGCAGCTGCAGTTTCTGCGCGAAATAGCCCACCATGTGGCCCTGCAGAAACGAGAGCAGCCCGCGCAGCACAAACAGCAGCATCAAGGCCACACTCAGACTTGCCAACAGGCCGGAGTCACCGCGAATCAAGACGTCATCCGTGAGAATCTGCATCAGCAACGGCATGCCCAAGCCGAGCAAGCCGATCACGCTGTTGAGGGCAATCGTCTGCGTGAGCAGCGGCTTGAACGGCACCAGAAACTGCCGAAACACATGCAACCCGCTCTGGGGCTGCTGATCGTGCTTATTGAAGCGAGCTGGATCAGGCTCCAGCACCAGCACAACGCAGTCTCTCCAGCCCTTAAGGAAGGCCTCCCGATCGAGCTCCACCAGACCAATCGCAGGATCAGCCAGCACCAGCTGCTCGCCTTTGTGGCCATGCAGCACCACCCAGTGGTTGCCCTGCCAATGACAGATCAGGGGCAAGGGCACCTGATCCAGCTGATCGATCAGCTGAGGATCGGCCTTGGCGGCTTGGGCGCGGAACCCGAGGGATTCCGCACCACGCCGCAAACCCAACAAGGTGGTGCCATTGCCGGTGGTGCCGACAAGTTCACGTACATGGTTGAGGCTCCAGTTGGCCCCATAGCAAGCAGCCACGGTGGCCATACAGGCTGCGCCGCAATCCTCCTCATCGAATTGCCTGACACAAGGATGGGTACGGCTACCACCAATAGCGGTTCGCCGCATGATGTCGATCAAAGCAGTGAGGCGTACTGCGATCAGCCTGTGATTCTGAAACCAGTGGAACATGCGGCTGAGCCTGGCTTAAACGACTAGGTCGTTGAACTGGGCGACAATCTGCGATCCAAGGAACGAGGAATTCACCGCGCCCGATGCGATCACACCAACCGAAAGATTGCTTTGATTGGCAACAAGCGTTTTAGCCGTGATTCTCGGCGAAGTCGTAATGTCAAGTTTGGGCTTAACAGTCACGGGCGACACCACATTGCTGACTGAGTTTGTAATGTTCAGCATTGTGCTGCCGCCAACGATCCGTTCGGCGCATGCGTCGTGGAGGAGATTCATGGTTGAAGTAAGTGAAAAAGGCCGCCATAGGCGGCCTCCGAGCTAAACGGGATACCGGAGCATCCCAATGGCATCAGAGCTTGATCTCGATGCTGTTGGACTGGTCCACTTCGTTGGTGGAGGCAGCGGTTTGCACGCTGTCACCCCGGCCACGCAGATTGCTGCGCACCGTGGATTCGGAGTAGTTGTCCTGGTTGGCACGGACGCGCACGGTCTTGTCGCGACGGCCGCCAGCAATCAGCTCAGCCTTGGCCTCGTCCAGAATCATCAGAGCAGTCATGGTTTCACTTGGAGTTAGGTGAATGTGGGAAACCCACGAAGACAGCATGAGGAGTTTTTCGTTGCAGGAGTCTTTTTCAGCAGAACTGCAGCGGCACAGGGTTGTCCCAGAAAGAGCACAAGAGCCTCAGCGAGGCCCAAGTGCCAGGATCTGCATCCCTTCAATACCATTACCTTGCACCGTTGAAATGCTGTTGTTATTGCCCCCAAGAATGAAATTGAAAGCGATGTTGATTTGATACATGGCGGCCGAAACCATCGGCACGCGACCTGGCCTAACGCGCCCAACTCCGTCTGGACTGACCCGTGATGGATTGCCCCGACGTGCTCCTCCCTGAATCGAGGCAGCGGCCTCTGGATCCAGCCCTGTGATGTGAGGAAGAGCTGTCATTTGGGTGCTGCATTCAGTGTTTAGAGACGCCATGGCGTGACCAGAAGACCCGCGCATGTTGGCCTCAAAGAATGCAGGCTTGCCTCGGTTCAGCTGATCTGCAGCTCACTTGCCTCGGATGGCGTTTGTTTGATCAGGGTTGAGAGGCTGAAGCATGCAGAAGATCCACCCGTTTTTGCAAAGCCACAAGCACCGTTTGCAAGGCACGGTTTTCCTCTTTGATGGCACGCAGCTCGTTCTCGAGCCTCCGCTGGCTTCGCGCCGTCCCGAGTGGTCCCCCATCGCGCGCACCAAAGCGATAACTCACACCAAAGCGCCCCGCCACATCCGAGAGGGAGCCACCCCCATAGGAGCTAGCGCCGCCAAAGAGGTAGGCACCTCCCGCATTCAGGGACAACGACGAGGCCAGATTCACCGCACAGCCCATGGCCAGGGCATAGCGATCGCTGTAGCCACCTGAACCCCCACCGCAGGGGAGGGGCGATTGGGCCGAGTCCACCGGCAAGCTCGCCAGGGCTGAGGCCAAAGCGGTGGCACCCGCCACGCCATTACCCAGGCTGTTGAGGTTCTGATCCAACACCGTGATCGACTGCTTCACCTCCTGCATCTCCGAAGACAATCCAGTAATGGCAGCACCTTGCTGAAGCAGCGTGGCCGATTGCTGCGTCAACGCCGAACCGTGTTGCTGCAGCAACGTCGACTGCTGTTGCGTCGTCTGATCCAGCGTTGTCACAGACTGGTTCAGCTGTTGGATCGACTGTTGAGCCTGAGCCGCACCAATCGCCAAGCTATTGAGACTCCCTTGATGTTGCTGCAAAGTTTGTTGCTGGGTCGCACGATCCACCTGCAATTGGTCGATCGCTGAACCCTGCTGCGTCAACGCCGAACCATGTTGCTGCAGGGTTGCACCAACCGCCTGAGTTCCCAAATACAAATCACCATGGAGGATCTCCAAATCGCCATTCACCCGGGTAAAACCGCCATACAACTCACCGGCACGGCGTACCTGAGGGAAAAAGGTGGTGTTGCCGATGGTGACGGGTGCCGGCCGGCCGCGATCCACCTCCTCAGCCCCGAGGATCAAGCCCTTGTTCGGCCCGCCAAACAGATCGATGGTGGGCAGGAATGGTGCCTGGCTGCGATACGGCAAGGGCATCGGCTCGGCATGCAGCCCCCCCGCCCAGAGCACTAAATGCAGCCCAGCACCTAAGAGAACGCGGTGGCCTTGGGTTGCCACCAAATGTCTGTGGAGCTGCATGACATCATCAGCCGTTGTGGGGCAACAGATTGCTGGCCATCAACGACGCCAATGAAGCGCCTCAGCAGTTCACCATCAGCACTGCATCAGGGATGCAGCGATCGCAAACGCTGAACGCAACAGAGTTGCATTGATCGCGCCGAGGCACACAGCAAGCCATGAACTGGCAACGGGCTCTCTGGAGGGATCGCGCTGATGCCGGTGCGCACTTAGCGACTCGTCTGACTGGTTGGCGTGGTGATCCCAACGCCCTGGTGTTGGGTCTACCCCGAGGCGGTGTCGTCGTGGCGGCTGAAATCGCAACCCGGCTGCAACTTCCCCTGCACAGTTGGGCCGTGCGCAAGCTTGCACACCCCTCGAATCCGGAGCTGGCCCTTGGGGCCATTGCCGCCGGAGATGTGCTGATCTGGGATGAGCCCTTTGGGCGCCTGGATACCAACCTGCGCCAACAGCTTGTCTCAGAGCAGCAATGGGAACTGAAACGCCGTCAACAGCTCTACAACGATCCCCCGGTAGACGCACTGCATGGCCGGCCTCTAATCGTGGTGGATGACGGTGTGGCCACCGGGCTCACGGTGCGTGCAGCACTGCAGTCATTACGGGCTGCCCAACCGACCCGGCTGGTGCTGGCCGTGCCGGTGATTGATCGACAGGTGGCACAAGCACTGAAGCCGGCAGTGGATGATCTGGTGGCCTTGGCCACGGTGGATGATCTCTGGGCCGTGGGTGCTTGGTATCAACACTTTGACGCCGTGCAGGATCAACAGGTGATCTCGATCCTGGCCGCTGCGCAGCTCTCCCCTTACCGCTGATCTGCATCAACGCTGCAGCCTCCAGCAGGCCCGCTCATGCATACGGTTGAAGGGTTGCGTTCAAGCCAATAACCATGGAAGTGATGCTCTATACGCTGATCTCAATGGCCCTGGTATGG
Organism: Cyanobium sp.; assembly: GCA_014191535.1. Taxonomy (GTDB): domain Bacteria; phylum Cyanobacteriota; class Cyanobacteriia; order PCC-6307; family Cyanobiaceae; genus Vulcanococcus. Next base: position 5,441 of record BJHC01000018.1, read on the forward strand.
CTCCTCTGGTGAAAATCATCTGGCGCAGCCAAATCACGAAAAAGCAGAAGCTCTGCAACATTCTTCGGCGATGCTGCTTATGCGCCCACTCTTATAGCAGATCGTGTTTAGCGATCTCACCGTCATGACTCCAATCATCGATGACTAGCTTATCTAGGTCTACGAGGCTTTTAAGCGAGATCAGAAGATCGAATCTGAACAACAACTGGATACATTCCTGAAGAACCAGCTGTTGCAACACTCGGAGCTGCAGCAACAGCTCGTTCAGCCCAGACGTCTACAGCGCTATACGGCCAAGCCCCCCCGCCCCAAAGCGGAGGCCCCCTTCCTTCAACGCAAGAACCAACTCGATCGGATGGTTTACAGCCAGCTCCGGTTGACCGATCCAGAGCTGGGCCAGGGACCGTTCCAGCGTATCCAGGAAGCGGCCTTTTCATACCCACCCAGGACAGAACCCTGAGGCCTGCTTCAGTTGTGCGGATAGGCCGGATCCCACCAACAGCGCGGCAGGGGCTCCCCGGAGGGGAACTGCAGATCGGCCTTGTCAAACAGCTCCAGCTCCTGCAGCTCCTCGCCAGCATGCAGGCGGCCCTCCAGCTGCTTGGCGAAGGGATCAAACAGCGGGGCCAGGTTCACCACCTCCAGCAAGGAGCCGTCCTGTTTGGTTTTGAGGAACATCGATCGCATGCCGGAGTGGATGCGCCCGGTTTAGGCGTCATTGCACCCGGCAACGGCTCCACCCCGTGGCCAGATCTGCTGCAGCGCAGCGCCGTTGCTCCAGACCAAACGCAAGCAGCAGCACCGCCGCCAAGCCCAACAACTGCGGCACCAGCGCTCCATCCAGCGGGGCCAGGGCCAACAGGTTGGCCAACGCTGGCCAGGCCTGCATCACCCCCCACAACAGACCACTGATCAACAGGGCCAGCGGGCCCAGGGCACTGCGCCCCACGGCATTCAGCCACACCAGCCCGCCCGCCGACCACACCAGCAGGGCCACCACCAAGCTGCGCCGGCTGGCCAGATCCAAACCCGGCCACAGCGCCAGAGCCACCGCCAGGATCAACACCGCCCCCCCCTGCAGCCACACCTGATGCCAGAGATTTGCGCCAAACAGCGGTGCATCCGGGGGGCGCGGGGGTTGCCGCATCAGGGTTGGATCAGCGGGCAACGCCTCAAACACCACCGTGCAGGCCGGATCAATCACCAGATGCAGCAGGGCGATATGCACCGGCATCAACAACAGTGGCTGCTGCGGCATCAGCAACGCCATCAGGCTGAGCGCCGCAATCGGCAGGTGAATCGCCAGCGTGTAGGCCAGGGCGCGATGCAGGTTGGCGGTGATCCGGCGCCCCAAGGCCACGGCCGCCACCAGGGAGCGGAAGTCATCGTTGAGCAGCACCAGGTCCGCCGCCTCCCGGGCCACGGCGGTGCCGCGGCGCCCCATGGCCACACCGATATCCGCCGCCTTTAGGGCCGGAGCGTCATTGACGCCATCACCGCCCATGGCCACCACCTCACCCGCGCCCTGCAGGGCCTGCACCAGGCGCAGCTTCTGCTGCGGCAACACCCGCGCAAACACCGACACCTGGCGCAGCTGCTGCTGCAAGGCGGCGGGGCTGAGCGCCTCCAGATCAGCACCGCACAGCACCGGTCCCGGCGGCAACCCCGCTTGATCGGCAATGGCACGGGCCGTGGTGGGGCCATCGCCGCTGATCAGCAGCACGCGAACCCCGGCCGCTTGGGCCCGGGCAATAGCCTCGGGCACCTGGGGCCGCAGGGGATCCGCCAACCCCACCAAGCCGATGGGCTGGAACAACACGTCGTGGATCGCCGCCGGTGGAGGCGGTGCTCCGCCGGCACCAGGCAGGGTCTGCCGTTCGGGATGCAAGGGCACCCCATCCAAGCCACTAGCCACCCCCAGCACCCGCAAACCACCACGGGCCAGCCCCTCCGCCGCCGTCAACCACTGGCGGCTGGCCTCCCCATCGAGATGGCACAAATCAGCAATGGCCTCGGGAGCCCCCTTGGCGGCGATCTGCGGATGGCCCTGCTCATCACACCAAAGCTGCGAGAACACCAACAGATCGCTCTGCAGGGGGTACTCCCGCAGCAACGGCCACTGCGGATGCAGGTGTTCGTGCTGATCGCCCACCGGTAGGTGCTCCGCAGCGAGCCGCTGAATCGCCACCTCCATCGCATCCACCGGATCGTGGCGGCTGGCCAACACCGCCAGCTCCACCAAGCGGTGCCAGGGCTCCGACAACGGTTCCCCCGCTCGCCAGAGTTGCCGTTGCGGCCAGCACAGCAACCGCTGCACCGCCATGCGGTTTTCGGTGAGCGTGCCTGTTTTATCCACGGCGAGCACCGTGGTGCTGCCCAGGCTTTCCACCGCCGCCGGCCACCGAGCCAGAACCCCCAGCCGCGCCAGCCGCAGCGACCCCAGGGCCAGGAACAGGGCCAGCACCACCGGGATTTCATTCGGCAACACCGCCAGGGCCAGCGCCAAGGCCGCCAGCACCGCCTGTGCCCAGTGGCCTGTGAGCCCCCCCTGCAGCAGCAACAAAGCGGCGCAGAGCGTCAGCGCCACCAGGGTGAGGCGCCTTGTGAGCCGCCGGGTGTGACGCTGCAGGCGCGTCAGCGGTGCTTGCAGGGTCGCCAGGCTGCGGCCGATCTGGCCCAGCTCCGTCTGCTCCGCCACCGCCACCACCTCAGCCCAGCCACGGCCACTGGCCACCAACCCCCCGGCATGGATGGCGTCACCCGCCTGCCGGGCCACCGGTAGGGATTCGCCGGTAAGCAGGGATTCGTCCAACCACAGGCCCACGGCGCGATGCAGGCGGGCATCGGCAGCCACCCGGTCGCCCTCCTCCAGGCGCAGCAGGTCGCCGCAGCGCACCTGCTGCGGCGGCACAGAAAGCTCCACACCGGCCCTGAGCAGATGCACATGGGGGGCAGCCAGCCGGGCCAAGGCCTTCAGGGCCCGTTGGCTGCGGCGCTGCTGGCTGGCATCCAACAAACTGATGCCGGCCACGAGCACCAACAGAATGCTGGCCTCCGCCGGCTCGCCGAGGCCCAGGTAGATCAGCGCACAGGCCAACAACAGCAGGTTGGTGGGCTCCAGCAGCACCATGGCTCAACCGCATCGCCAACTGCTTTGAGGTTGATGGCCTCGCAGCGGTCTGACGGCTCCAACCGAGGGATCAGCGAGGGATCAGTGATGTGCCATCCGCGTCAGTCAGCGGAGGCCCACTCCAGCTGAATCGTGCTTTTGCGGATGCCGAGGGTCTCCAACCGCTGCTGCGCCGTCTGCAGCAGAACGTCGCCTGCCTCGGCACCGGGGCGGAGCAGCAGGTGCGCCGTGAGCGCCGTGCTGGAGGTGCTGATGCCCCACACGTGTAGCTCCGCCACGGCCTGCACCCCCGGCACCGCCAACAGGGCCGCCTCCACCGCCGCCAGGTTGATGTGGCGAGGGGCCGCATCGAGGTTGAGGGCGATCGCCTCCCGCAACAGCCCCAGGGCACTGACGATCACCGCCAGGCCCACGCCGATGGCCGTGAGGGCATCCAGCCAGAACCAGCCCGTGAGGCCCACCACGATGGCGCTGAGTAACACCGCCGCCGACACGGCCGCATCGGTGAGCAGATGCAACACCGCCGCCCGCTGGTTGAGGTCGTGCTGATGGTTGTGGCCGAACAGCCGGGCCGACAGCAGGTTGATCACGATGCCCGCCGCCGCGGCCCACACCACCGGCCCCGCGATCAGGGGCACGGGATCCTGCAGACGCTGAATCCCCTCCACCACCACCACCACACCCGCCGAAAAAATCAGCAACCCATTCACCAACGAGGCCATCTGGGTGCTGCGCCCGTAGCCATAGGTGAACCGTCCGCGGGCGGGGCGGCGGCTGAGCTGCTCCGCCCCCCAGCCCAACACCAACCCCAGCACATCCCCCAGGTTGTGCAGGGCATCGCCGATCAGGGCCAGCGACCCAAAGGCAAAGCCGATCAGCAGCTGCAGAACGGTGAGGCCGCTGTTGAGGGCGATGCTCCAGCGAAAGGCCGAACCCGCCCGGGTCGGGCTGTGGCTGTGGGAATGCTCGTGGGCGTGGCCCATCACGTCGGGCTCCAGCAGGGGGGCATCCCGCCGGCTGCCTTGTATTCAAAGCGACCCTGCGGCAGCCCACGGCAAAACCGCTTCCACCGGGTGCGCCCGCCGGCCGAATCGCGGAAGAATGGTGTTTTTCACGGGCCGTGCCCCACCTGTTTTCCTACGGAACCCTGCAGCAGGAGGAGGTGCAGCTCAGCACCTTCGGGCACCTGCTCAGCGGCGAGGACGACAGCCTGGTGGGCTACATCCTGGCCCAGGAACCCATCCACGATCCGGCGGTGATCGCCACCAGCGGCCACGCCGTGCATCCGATCGCCAAACACACCGGCTCACCCCACCACCACATCCCCGGCACGGTGTTCGAGGTGAGCGAAGCGGAGCTGATGCGGGCCGACCACTACGAGGTGTCGGCCTACCGGCGCGTGGAAGTGACCCTCGAATCGGGCCGTTCCGCCTGGGTGTACGTGGAGGCCTAGGGGGCTCCAGGTCGCCCACCCCCGCCCGTCTGCCGTGCAGCTCACCGCCGCCAAACCGATCTGGGCCCTGCCGCTGGAGGAGGTGGAGGCGGCGCTGCAAACCACCCCCCAGGGGCTGAGCAGCGGCGAAGCCCAGCGGCGGCTGGAGCGGTACGGCGCCAATCGGCTCCCCGCCCAGAGGCGTCGCCCCCTGCTGCTGCGCTTCACCGATCAGCTGGTGCACTTCATGGCCCTGCTGCTGTGGGTGGCCGGCAGCCTGGCCTTCATCGCCGGGGTGCCCCAGTTGGGGTGGGCCATCTGGGCGGTGATCCTGATCAACGGCGTGTTTTCGTTCTGGCAGGAGTTCAAGGCCGAGCGCACCCTGCAGGCCCTGGCGGAACACCTGCCGCAACAGGTGCGGGTGTGGCGCGATGGGGAGCTGCAGCAGCTCACCGCCGATCAACTGGTGTGCGGCGACCGGCTGCTGCTGGAGGAGGGCGACCAGATCCCGGCGGACTGCCGCCTGATGGAGGCCCACCAGTTGTATGTCGACCTCTCGGTGCTCACCGGCGAATCCCTGCCGGTGGCCCGCAGCGCCGCACCCCTGGCCGCAGCCACCATGGCCAGCCGCGACTGCAGCAACCTGCTGCTGGCCGGCTGCAGCGTGGCCGCCGGCCGCGGTGAAGCCCTGGTGTACGCCACCGCCACCGAAACCGACTACGGCCAGGTGGCGCACCTCAGCGCCAACACCGCCCGCACCACCAGCACCCTGGAGGTGCAGATCCAGCACATCGTGCACACGATCACGCTGATCGCCCTGAGCACCGGCGCGCTCACCTTTGCCATCAGCGTGCTGGTGGAGCGCATGGCACCGCTGGAGAGCCTGCTCTACGCGGTGGGAATCATCGTGGGGTTCGTGCCGGAGGGTCTGCTGCCGCAGGTCACCCTCACCCTGGCCCTGAACACCCAGCGCATGGCGCGCCGCCAGGCCCTGGTGCGGCGTCTCTCCGCCGTGGAAACGCTGGGGTCGGTGAGTGTGATCTGCTCCGACAAAACCGGCACCATCACCCAGGGCCGCATGGCGGTGGAGGAGCTGTGGCTGCCCCAGGCCGATCCAGCCCAACGGCAGCTGCTGTTGCTGGCCGCCGGCCTCTGCTCCAACGCCCGGCTGGAGCACGACACCACCAGCCCGGAACCGTGGCGGGCCAGCGGTGATCCCACCGAAACCGCCCTGCTGGTGGCGGCCGCCGAGGCCGGCGTGATCCATGGCGAGCAGCAGCGGCGCTTCCCGCGCCTGCAGGAGTTGCCGTTCGACTCCCATCGCCGCCGCATGACGGTGGTGGTCGCCCACGATGAGCCGATCCAGGGCCTACCGCTCACCGCCACCGGCCAGCTGGCGATCACCAAGGGGGCGCCCCTGGAGGTGCTGGCCCTGTGCGAGGCCTGGCTGACGCCCACGGGCCCCAGCCCCCTCAACGCCGCGCAGCGCCAGCGGGCGATCGAGGCCAACAACAGCCTGGCGGCGCGCGGCTTCCGGGTGATTGCGGTGGCCCTGCGCCAGGGCAGCGAACCCCTGCAGAGCCTGCCGGCGGAGCGTCTGGAAACGGGGCTGACGCTGGTGGGGCTGGTGGCCCTGTACGACCCGCCGCGGCGGGAGGTGGGCGAGGCGATCCGCCAATGCCGCCAGGCGGGCATCAAGGTCACCATGGTGACCGGCGACTACGGCCTCACCGCCGAGGCCATCGCCCAGCAAATCGGCCTGCTGGATCCACCGGCCCAGCAGGAACCACGCTCCGGCGCTGATCCGGTGCGGGTGATCGAGGGGGCAGGCCTGAGCCAGATCAGCGATCTACAGCTGCGGCGGCTGCTCAAATACCGCTCGCGGCTGGTGTTTGCCCGCATGGCACCGGAGCAGAAGCTGCGGCTGGTGCAGGCCTACCGCGACCTGGGGGAGGTGGTGGCGGTCACCGGTGATGGCGTCAACGACGCACCGGCGCTGCGGGCCGCCGATGTGGGTGTAGCCATGGGGAAGAACGGCACCGATGTGGCCCGCGAAGCCGCCGACATCGTGCTGCTCGACGACAACTTCGCCACGATCGTGGCCGCCGTGGGCTTTGGCCGCGGCGTGGTGAGCAACATCCGCAAGTTCATCACCTACATCCTGGTGGCCAACCTGTCCGAGGCCACACCGTTCCTGGCGATGGTGGCGCTGCGCATCCCTGCGGCCCTCACGGTGATGCAAATCCTGGCGGTCGACCTGGGCACCGATGTGCTGCCAGCCCTGGGCCTCGGTGCCGAACTGCCCGAACCCGGGCTGATGCACCAACCGCCGCGCCGCCGCGGGGCCCCCTTGCTCGACCGCAGCGTGATGCAGCGCTCCTATTTGTTTCTGGGGGTGATGGAAGCGGGCCTGGCGATGGCGGCCTACCTGCTGGTGTGGCAGCGGGCTGGGGTGGGGTTCCGGGAGCTGCAACGGCTGGCGCCCCAGCTGCTGCACCACACCGCATCGGCGCCCGTGCAGGCCCTGCAGCTGCAGGCCTCCAGCGTGGCCTTCTGCACGATCGTGTTCTGCCAGGTGGGGGTGCTGCTGGCCTGCCGCAGCGAATGGCGCTCAGGCCTGGGGATGCTCCAGGTGGCCAACCCCCTGCTGTGGCTGGGGCTGCTCAGCGAGGGCCTGGTGCTGGCGGCCTTGCTGTGGATCCCACCCGTGGCGCGGCTGTTTGCGTTGGTGCCCAGCGCCAGCCAGTGGTTTGGCGTGCTGTGGCTGGCGCCGCTGCTGATCCTGCTGGCGGATGACGCCCGCAAGGCCGCCCTGCGCCACTGAAGCGCCTGGGGCCAATGGGCGCCCCATCCAACCCATTTGTAGTGTGCAAAAGGAAGAACTCTCA
>BJHC01000019.1 GCA_014191535.1 Cyanobium sp.
CCAACCAACCACAACCGACCCTCGGAACACCCACACCAGCACCCACCCTGGAGATGGTGGAGGAGCACCAGCAAGGAACGCCCCTGGAGGCCCAGGAACGCACGATCATCCGCTTCAGCCGCCGCAGCGATCGGCAGAACTGGCGCACCTATTCCACCGAGTGCTACTGAGACCAGACGGGACTAGAGCGCGAACAGGTGGTCGTAGCGGTAGTACTCCGGACGGCTACGCCCCTCGAGCTGCAGCATGCGCCGCAACTCACGAATCTCCATGCGCTGGGTGAGGATGATCTGACGCGCCAGCCGATAAATGGCGGGGTTGCGGCTCTTGCGCTGCCCATCGTGGGCCATCTGCAGTGCCGCGCCGTGGTGATGCAGCATCCCCTCCAAAAACCACACCACCCGGGTGCGTGTGCTGGGGGCGGCTCCCAGCATCTGCATCGCCGCCACCTGCGCAGGGTCCAGGCGCTGGAGATCCGACAGGCTGTTGGGATCACCCCCGGGCCGCAACCCCACCGGGTACACCGGTGCCTGGGGATACCAGGCCTTGCGCCACTGGCCCATGGCGCGGATCTCCTGGGACTGATCGCTCCAGATCCGCTTGGCCAGAGCCCCCACGCCAGGCTCACCGATGTCAAACACGAACTCCCCCATGCGCAGAGCTCCGAGGTGGTGCTGCACCATCGCGTCGAGCCAACGCAGGTCGTAGGTCAGGCCCGCAGGGCCCACGTCATGGGTATGGCCGCTGTGGGCAGGCTCCGATGCCGGGGAGAGATCTCCGTGGTGAAGGTGACGATCGCGGTGCTGTTGATGGGGATCGATGGCCCCGGAGTTCTGCGCCAATGCGGCGGATCCGCTGGCCATCCACAGCATCACCAGCAACCACCGTTTCATGCCGTGGAATCTCACAAGAACACCACCCAGTTTGTCTTGGCAACGTTTCCCTTGACGGGGGCTAGCCATCCGGTAAAACCCCCTCAAGCACAGGAGAGTCCGCCATGCCCGATACCTTCGCCCTGTTTCTGGCCATCGGCATCATTGGCACCTCCGTGGCCCTGGCCACCGCCATCCTGTTTGACGACTCACGCACCAAACAACGCTCGATTGAGCACTACCGCAACCTCGAGCGCCAACGGGCCCACCGGATGCGTCGTTTGAGCGTCAAAGGGGAGAGCCGCCCTAGCTGGGATCACTACCTCGACGACAAGAATCAACGGGCGGCTTAAATCGACCCACAGCGGTTGACTGACTGCCGTTCAAGGGTTGCACCACGGACAGTCGACCGGTTGAGCCACGGCGAGTCCGTCGCGACGGGGATGCCATTCACGGTGGGCACAGTGGGGGCATCCCCACACCTCGAGTCGGGTGAGATCGGTGGCGGTTCCACAGGCTTCGCAGGGCAGCCCAGGCTCCGTCTCCACCAAGCCCCATCCCGGAGATCCACAGCTCGGGCAACGGCGACATAAGCGCCGCACCATCGAGACACCCAGGCGTCGAATCGAACGCATGCGCGTGGGGTTGCGATGGGCCCGCATGTCGGTCTCCAGCCACACCTCCCCGCGTGGATCAGCCCTGCGGCAGGCCTCAAGGGCGTTTTGGAGATCCAGGCTTGAGCAGAGATCGCGATACCAGGGGCCAGCCTCCGCGGATGCCGGCCGAACGATCAGTCCATGGGACGGAAAACCCACCTGCTGCAGCCAAGGGCTTGGATCCTCATCAGATCGCAGGAGCCTCTGGGCGTAATTGGTGCGCCACTCCAGGCGCTGCTCCACCACGGTGAGCCCGCGGTCCAGATCGAGAAACACCAGCAGTTCTTGACCAATCGGCAGCATTGGCGCCGAAGGGTGTGGCCCAAAACTCGCCTCACTGGCCAGGCCCAGGCGTAGGCCCGTGCGCTCCAGGCCCAGCCATGCTTTCTGGCGGCAGGTGGCCAGGGCGGAATCGCACCGCTCCACCTCACCGCTGAACGTCCCCAGGCGATTGGTATCGCAGGGGCTCACCTCCAGCACGGCACCAAGCCCGACCGCAAACGGCCTGGCCAGGGCCTGCTCCTTGCCATGCAGGGTGGTGAGACAAATCCGCTGCCCCGCATAGGCCGAGCTCACGGCGCCAGGGGTGCCGCCCCATTCGGCTCAGCGGGAATCACCAGCCGAAGCAAGATCGGCGCCAAAAAGGTGGTGCCGATCACCATCAGCAGGATGGCCGCCTCCAGCGCCGGGGTGAGGATGCCGGCCTGGCTACCCAGGCCGAGGAAGATCAAACCCACTTCGCCACGGGGCATCATCCCCAAGCCCACCACCAGACGATTGGTGGGTTCAGCGCTGACGTAACTCCAACCGGCAGCCACCTTGCCGGCGATCGCCACCAGCAGCAGAAAGCCGGCCACCAACAACCCTTCGCGATTGGCTGGATCGAAGGGGTTGAGCACCGACAGATCCATCCCGGTGCCGATCAGCACAAAAAACACGGTGGCAAACAACGCCACCAGGGGCTTGACCGCCGCATCGATGTCATGGGTGTGCTTCGAAGCGCTCAGGATCAAACCGGCGGCAAACGCCCCGAGGGCAGCCTCCAGCCCAATGGCCTGAGCGGCGAAGCAACAGACGGTGAGCACCAGAAAGCTGGCCACCGCCACATCCCCCGGAGCCTTGAGCCGGTCCACCACCCAATCGAAAGCCGGCGCCGCCTTGCGGCTGAGCACCAGGGCAACGGCCACAAAAGCGATGGCCGCCAGACACAGCTTGAGCAGCGGAGCCAGGCTGAAGGCGCCGCCACCCACCACGGCCACCACCACCGCCAGGATCACGATGCCCAGAATGTCATCGAGCACGGCGGCACCGATCACGATCTGCCCCTCCTTGCGTTTCAGCCACTTGAGCTCACCGAACACGCTGGCGGTGATGCCGATGGAGGTGGCCGTCATGGCCGCACCGGCAAACACCGCCGGAATCAGAGGGACGTGGAAGACAACAACCAGGCCGGCGGTGCCCAGGGCGAACGGCAACACCACGCCGGCCACCGCCACGGTGCTGGCCTGCACCCCCACGGCCACCAGTTCATCCAGCTCGCTCTCCAGACCGGTGAGAAACAGCAGCGCAAACAGCCCGATCTGCGACACCGCCTGCAGGCTGGGAAAGGTTTCGTTGTAGATGCTCTGCACATCTCCCGGAAGGATCTCGGCCAGGGAGCCCAACACCGAGAGAACGCCGGCGTTGATCGTTGCCTGCGTGCCTGGGGGCACGATCAGATGCAAACCCGACACGCCGATCAGCACCCCAGCCACCAGTTCCCCCAGGATCGTGGGGAGCTGCAGCCGCACCATCAACTCAGCGATGGCACGAGCCACCAGGAAAATCACCACAAAGCGACCCACCTGGATCAGGGTTTCCGCCACCTCCACCTGATGGGGGCTGATCTCGAGGAGCAAAGACGTCACGGAAGACAAGGCAAGGAATGCATCACGGTCTGAAGCTGAAACAGGAATGAGGGTGAGGCCCTTAACGCATCAAGCGCTCCACATCCGCCGGATCTGGGATCAAGCCGCGATGCATTAACTCCTGGCGAAATGCACGGCTCAGCCGGCTCTCCGGTGCGAAGCGATTCACCTGAGCCAACAGCAGCAGTGTGCGGAGGCTCAGCCAAACCAAAGCAACACCAAACAGCGTTGTGACCATGGCGGTCAACCCAGGAGTGGAAGCCATCATGGGGTCGCCAGTTGCCACTTGGGGCACCGATAGTGATCCCTCGATCAGGCCATAGGCAACGCTGATTGAAGATCAGAGCTGTTCCTGCCACCCACCTGCCGGAGCGCCCAGATTTGGCCGATCAACAGGTGGTGACAGCCTGCGGTGCGGGGATCAAAGGCTGTCAGGGAAAGGGTTGTTGCCTTATAAGGCCTACTTAGCAGCACAGCGATAGGACTGGGGAAATACCATCCATCTGCACCGAATCAGGATCGAATGAAGGCAACCTGGGCCCAACCCAGCCCCCCCATTCAAGCCCTACATTCCCGGCGACCTTGCTTCTCCAGTCTCCAGGAGATCATCCGTGTCGGACTTTCTCGGTTTATTTCTTGAGCAGATCCAGTCGCCAACGCTGGGCTTCTTAATTGGCGGCATTGTGGTTGCCTCCCTTGGCAGCCAGCTGGCTATTCCCGACTCGATCTACAAGTTCATCAGTTTCTTCCTGCTGATGAAGATCGGACTCACTGGCGGGATCGCCATCCGCAATTCCAACCCCTCCGAAATTTTGCTGCCCGCCATCGCAGCCGTGGTGTTGGGCGTGGTGATTGTGTTCATCAGCCGCTACACCCTGGGCAAGCTGCCCGGCATCAAGGTGCCCGACGCCGTCGCCACCGGCGGCCTGTTTGGGGCGGTGAGTGGCTCCACCCTGGCTGCAGTGCTGCCCCAGCTGGATGCCGCCAAGGTGCCCTACGAAGCCTGGACAGCAGCGCTCTACCCCTTCATGGATATCCCGGCGCTGGTGACGGCCATTGTGGTGGCCAGCGTGTACTTGGGCAAAAAAGCCGGCGGTTCCACCGAAAAGGTGGAGATCTGGCCGATCGTCAAGGAAAGCCTGCAGAGCTCTGCAGTGACAGCCATGTTGTTGGGTGTGGCCCTGGGGATCCTCACCAAGCCCGAGCCTGTCTACGAAAGCTTTTTCAACCCCCTGTTCCGAGGCTTCCTCGCGGTGCTCATGATCATCATGGGCATGGAAGCGGCGCAACGGATGAACGAGCTGCGCAAGGTGGCCCAGTGGTTCGCCATCTATGCCTTCATCGCCCCAATCCTCCACGGCTTCCTGGGCTTCGGCGTTGGCCTGATCATCCACAAGCTCACGGGTTTCAGCATCGGTGGTGCCGTGGTGCTGGCGGTGATTGCCGCCTCCAGCTCGGACATCTCCGGCCCCCCGACCCTACGGGCCGGCATCCCCTCGGCCAACCCTTCGGCCTACATCGGTGCCTCTACCGCCATCGGCACCCCAGTGGCCATCGCCATCTGCATTCCCCTGTTCATCGGCATCGCCGAAGTGATGCTCGGCCGCTGAGCCGTTCAACCATTAACACCTACCCCTAGGAGATCGAACCCATGAGCCAACAAGTTTGGAAGCTAGTGATTGTGGCGGAGGAAATCCTCTCCAAGAAGCTGGCCAAATTGATCAAGGAAGCTGGAGCCACTGGCTACACCGTGATGGCGGCCGGCGGCGAAGGCAGTCGCAATGTGCGCTCCACCGGTGAGCCCAGCGTGTCGCACACGCTCTCCAACGTGAAGATCGAGGTGCTCACGGGCACCCGCGAACTGGCCGACAAGATCACCCACGAAATCGAGTCCAAGTTCTACGCGGATTATTCGATCATCACCTACATCTCCCAGGTGGAAGCTCTGCGCGATCACAAGTTCTAGCCCAAGCGTCCTCGCCGATCGCCACCCCGTCTGTGCAGTCGGCATAGGCGGGGTTTTTGTTTCCGTCTAGATCCGCAATCCACTGTTCCAAAACCAAGCGCACGCAACCTGATGAAACTGTTGGACGACAACCGCTTCCTCGCGGGCATTCACAGCTATGAACGCCAGCTGGCCAAGCTGTTGGCTGTGTTGCTGGCGGTGGTCATCGGACTCGCCTCCATCCAACTGCTGTTGGAATCGGTCGGCAAGATCCTGCAACTCAGTACCAATTGGTTTGACGGCAACCTGATCGGCCTGTTGGATCGTCTGCTGCTGATCTTCATCGCCCTGGAGGTGCTGCAGAACGTCAACGCCTACCTGCGTGATCAAGTGGTGCAGATCGAACTGGTGCTGCTCACCGCCCTCACCGCCGTGGCGCGCAAAGTGATCGTGCTGCCACCGGGTACGGAAAACAAACCCATCCTGATGGTGGGATTTGGGGTGATTGTGGTGTCTCTGGCCGGGGCCTTCTGGCTGGTACGGATGGCCCGCCGTAGCCACCCGCAGCCTGTTGAGCCGACTGGCTGATCGATATCAGCCCGGCAGGATCACCCGATCGATCACGTGCACCACGCCGTTGTCGCAGATGATGTCGGCGCTCACCACCGTGGCGTTCTTCACCTCAAACGGTTCAGCGCGGCGGATCGGCACTGGCGCCCCCTCCAGGCTCTCCCATTCCGACTGGGCCACCAGCTCGGCCCGTAAATGGGCGCCGGCTAGCACGTGATATTTCAGGATCCGCGCCAGCTGAGGCGGGTTGTCCACCAGGGGTTGCACCGTGCCGGGGGGCAGGGCCGCAAAGGCATCGTCCACCGGGGCAAACACCGTGAACGGGCCGGGGCCCTCCAGGGCACCCCGCAGACCGCCGGCATCGACGGCCGCCAGCAGGGTGTTGAACAATCCAGCCGAGACGGCGGTTTCAAGAATGGTGGCCATCGGGGTCAGCGGTAGTCCTGGGTCTGGATGTCGGAAAGGCGCGCTTCCGGGCGCAGGAAGCGATCCATCTGGGCTTCAAAGAAGCGGCGGTTGGCCATCAGGTGCTCCGGGTCGGTGTCGTCGAGCGGATAGAGCAGGGCGCAACGCAGGGCCTGGATCACCGCCGAGGTGACGTTGTACATCGAGCGCTGGAACGTGATTCCCAGCTGCACCAGCTCATCCTCTTCGCCGCGGCGATGCTCGCGGTAGATCTCCTTGAGATAAGAGGGCAAGAAATGCAGCATGTCCTGCATCAGCAGGGTGGGGGGAATACCCGCCGAGCCCACCGGATACACGTCGGCGTAGAGGATGCCGTAGTGGAAGTCGGCCTGGTTGTCAGGCACCTGATGGGCCTGGGCGTTGTAGCTCTTGGTGCCCCGGAAGGGTGACGTGCGGTAGAACACCGCCTCCACATAGGGCAGCGCCGCCTCATAGAGCCAGGTGAAGCCTTCGCTCTTGGGGATGATCTCGATGCATTCGTCGCCGATGTACAGGTGGTGATAGATGGGACGACCCGCCACCGCGAAGATGCCGTTCACCAGGAAATCCATCGCATCGGGCACGCCCTTGAAGCCGCCCTCGTCGTAGATATCGCTCATCTCGAAGAACACGGGCGCCATCACCTCCCAGAACAGGCCGAGGTTGGCGTAATACGAGAGCTGGCGAACCTGCTCCAGGAACATCTCCGGGAACAGCTTGTAGAGCCCCAGCATCAAGGGGTTGCCCCTGAAGTAGGCCTTGATGGCCCGATCGGCGTTGGCCCGGTAGGCGTCGCTGTCGAGGTAGTCGTTGAAGCGACCGCCCATGCCCTGGTGCCAGAGCATCGCCTGCATGCAGGCCTCGGCGAACTCCATGTTCACCCGGTCGTGCCAGAGGTGATGGAGCAGCTTGGGCATGCGGCGGGTCTCGCCCCGCTCCATGAACTCCAGCAGTTCCGGATGGGCCTTCTCCCCACCGCGCCAGATGCGCAGTTTCGACTGCTCACCGGCGTAGCTGTTGGGCAGATCCAGGTACTGCTTGGAGATGAAGTACTTGAACGCCGGCAGCGGGTTGAGGAACACCCGCTCGGCGATGTAGAGCAGATCGCGCCAATAGAAATCCATCGGCACGGCATAGGCCTTGTAGATGCCGATGATCTGCTTGAGGTTTTCCGGGGTGTCCGGCAGCATCGAGCCGCCGGCCTCCAGCCGATGGATCACCTCGGCGTAGCGGTGCGTGGAGGGGGGGATCAGGGGAGCCTTGGTGCGCTCCGGGGCGATGCTGGCGGTCATGCGGAGAGCTGCGACGGAGACGAAGGGACGGCGGAGGCAATCACGGTGACCGCCTCGCTGGAGCGCAGGGCCAAGGGGGCGGTGGCACCCTCACTCAGGCCGGTGAGCAGGGTGGGCCAGATGCCACCCACCACCACCAGGGCGGTGAGCACCAGGGCGGGCACCCGCTCCGTCCAGCTGGTGCTCACCCAATTGGCCTTGGCGTTGTCGAGGCGGCCAAAGCCCACGCGGTTGAACAGGCGCACGGCATACACGGCCGTGAAGCCGGAGCTGATCAAACACACCAGGGTGGGGATGGGATAGGCCACCCAGCTGCCCTCGAACACCAGCAGCTCCGCCACAAAGCCGGCCTGACCGGGCACCCCTGCGGCGGCCATCAGGGCCAGCAGCATCAGGCCCATGGTGAACGGCAACCCCCGCTGCGCATTCAACAGACCGGACAACTCCGGAATCTGCGCCGTGCCGGTTTTGGTTTCCACCAGGCCCACCAGGCAGAACAGCAGGGCGATGATCAGGCCGTGGGCCAGGATCTGGGCCATCACCCCCTGCAGGCTGAGGGGTGTGGCGGCGGCCAGGGCCAGCAGCAGGAAGCCCATGTGCCCCAGGGAGCTGTAGGCCACCAAACGGCGCATGTCGAGTTGGGCGATCGCATTGAGGGCGCCATAGATCGCACTCACCGCACCGATGGCGGCGATCCAGGGAGACCAATCACTCCAGGCATCGGGCAGGAAGCCGATGCCGAAGCGCAGCAGGCCGTAGGCCCCGAGCTTGGACACGGCGCCGCTCAGCAGCATCGCCACCGGCGTGGGGGCCTGGCTGTAGGTGAGGGGCTGCCAGCCGTGCAGCGGCACCACCGGCAATTTCAGGCCGAAGGCCAGCAGCACCAGCGCCAGCAGGATGCGTTGCTGGTCTGGTGGGATCTGGTGGCTGGCCAGGGCCGCGAAGCTGAAATCCAGGCCGCCGGGGTTGAGCCAGCCGAAGGCCAGCACCGCGGTGAGCAGGGCGATGCCCGACACCGCGCCATAGATCAGAAAACGAATGGCCGCTCCCGCCCGGCGCTCGCCGCCCCAGATGGCCACCAGCAGGGTGGTGGGAATCAGGATCAGCTCATAGGCCAGCACAAACAGCAGGGCATTGCGGGCCAGGAACGATCCCATCAATCCCACGTTGGTGGCCAGCAGCAGGCCATAGAACAGGCGGGCCCGCTGCTGCTCGAGGGGGGTGGCCAGCACGGCCATGGCGGTGATCAGGGAGGCCAGCAGCACCAGCGGCAGGCTGAGGCCATCGATCCCGAGATCCAGCCGCAGACCCAGCTTCGGCAGCCAGCTCAGCGACAGATCAGCGGGAGGCACGCGCCAGGCCACCACACCGATGGCCAACTGGGCGAGGCTTGCGGCCAGGGCCGTGCGGCGCACCCACGGGCTCGCCGCCGGCAACAGCTGCAGCCCGCAGGCCGACAGCAGAGGAATCAGAAACAGCAACAGAAGTGTCATCGGGTCCTCCGGATCAACGGGCCAGCAGCCAGGCCGACATCACCAGCACCCCCAGCACCAGTGAGAGGGCATAGGCCTGGGAATTGCCGCTGGTGGTGAGGCTGAGCTGGCGGGCACCGGCCATGGCGGCACCACCGGTGCCGCTGCTGAAGCCATCCACCAGGGCCTTGTCACTCCAGGCGCTGAAGCGGGCCAGGCCCACCACCAGCGCCACCACGGTGCGGTGATAGAAGGCCTCGGTGTGCATGTCTTCAGCCAGCCAGTGCTGGATGCCCCCCAGGCCGGCGGGCAGTTCCGCCAGCGGGTGGGGCCGCAGGTAAAACCAGAGCGAGCTGCCAGCGCCGAGCAGGGTGGACACCACCAGGGGCCAGCCCAGCGGCCCCCAGCCCGGCAGGGGGCTCAGCTGATACACCCCCAGGTGCAGCAGCAGCTGCGGGATGTGGAGCACAAAACCCATCAGCAGCAGCGTGGGCAGCACCATCAGCCACAGCACCTCCGGGGAGCGCACCGTGAACGGCTTGGGCACGCCGCCCCAGATCAGGCCGAACACCCGCATCATCGAGGCGCACAGCAGGGTGTTGGTGACCAGCACCAACCCACCCAGCAGCACGGGAGCCTTGCTGGCCATGGCCAGCTCCAGCAGTTCCCGCAGGGCCGCGAAACCACCGAAGGGGGGCAGCGCCATCAGGCCGAAGGCCCCCGCCAGGAAGGCCATGCCGATCAGAGGCCGGCGGCTCCACAGGCCGCCCAGTTGGGTGAGGTCTTGGGAGACATTGCTGATCACGATGGCCCCCACAGCCATCAGCATCAGGCCCATCGGCAGGGGGTAGACGAGCAGAAGGTGATCGGCCACCTCGATCCCCCCCAGGCCCACCGCCACAAACAGCAGCCCCAGCCAGCTGCTCACCAGGAAGCTCATCGCCCGCTTCACATCGATCTGGCCCAGGGCGATCAGGGCCGCCACCAGGGCGGTGGTGCCCCCCACCACCACCAGCACCCCCTGCACCAGGGGGCTGAGTTCAATCAGGGGCTCGAGACGCAGCAGCACCCAGGCGCCGCCCAGCACCACCACGGAATTGCGCAGCACCGTGGAGGGCAGCGGGCTCTCCATCGCCTCATCCAGCCACAGGTGCAGGGGGATCTGGGCGCACTTGCCCATGGGGCCGGCGATCAGGGCCAGCAGGATCAGCTGGAAGCCGGCGGGCAGGGGTTGGCCGTTGTTGGTGAGGTCGGCGGCCCAGCCCTGCAGGCCGTGGAAATTCCAGGTGCCGGTGAGGGGCAACAGGGCGATCACCCCCGCCAGCAGCACGATGTCGCCGATGCGCTTGGTGAGGAAGGCATCGCGCGCGCCCTTCACCACCAGCGACTGGTTGTACCAGGTGCCCACGATCACGTAGGTGCCCACGGTGAGCAGCTCCAGCAGCACGTAGCTGAAGAACACCGAATCGGTGAGCACCAGGCCGCAGAGGCCCGCCTCAAAGAAGCTGAGGCCGCCGAAGAAGCGGGGCCAGCCCCAATCCATCTCCAGGTAGCCGATCGAATAGATCTGCACCAGCACATGCAGGCCGGTGATCACCGTCATGGCGATCAGGGCGGGCTCGCTCACCAGGCCGTCGAAGCCGATGCGCAGGCCGGCGGTGTTGATCCAGGTCCAGCCGCAGGTGAGCGGCGCATATATCGCTGAGGCGCCGGCAGCGGAGTTGTTGTGCAGGCTGATCAGGGCCAGCAGGCTGTGGGCGAAGGCCACCGCCACCATCAGCAGGTTGATGTAGCCCGCCGGCCGGGGGCCGCTGCGCTTGATCAACCCCGGCGACCACAGCAGGCTGAAGGCCGATCCCACCAGGGGATACAGGGGCACCAGCCAGGCCGTTCCAATCCAGGACACGCAGGGCGCTCACAGAGTGACGCGAACGGTAGAAACCGCAGATCGCCGTTGGGGACGGCCAGCAACAGGTGTTCGTGATCGATCCGGCAAGCACAACTGATGCGTTCAGCGCCTGCCCGCGCCGCCGTGGCTCAAACGGGCAGATAGAAGCTCACTTGGGTGAACACGCGATTGCCATGGGCCTCCAGTGCACTCCGCATGTTCAACGCACGCTGGTTCAGCAGAACCCCATCAAAGCGGTAGCGAGGGATCGCACGCGGCATCACGATCATGAACGGGGTGTCGGGATGCCGCCGCTGTTCAGCATTCACGAAGTCCACGAACGGATCGATCAGTGAGGCATAGGGGCTCTGCAGCAGTTCCAGGTCGAGGCCTGGGGCACCGCCGGTGATCTGCTGCCAACGTTCGCGAATCCGTTCGGGGTCATCGCGATCCGAACAGACCCACACCCCCACGACGCGATCCGAGATGCTGCAGGCATACCGCAGGGCTTCGAGACTCGGACGGCTCCAGGAGGGCAGCCACACCAGGCTTTGATTGCCCACGGGATCGCGCCGTTCAGGCAACTGCACCCGCAGGTCATCGCCCGGTTGCAGGGCGATCGCGGCGTCAACCTGCCGATAACGGCGGCGCACCTGCGCCAACAGCGCCACAAGCACTGGCACGGCGATCACCACCGTCCAGGCGCCTTCGGCGAATTTGCTGATCACGATCACCACCAGCACCAGGCAGGTGCTGAGCGCCCCCAGGGCATTCATCAGCCCATGGGCCTGCCAGCCGGCACTGCGCAGCCGCCACCAGTGCACCACCATGCCGGTCTGAGACAGGGTGAAGGCGGTGAACACCCCCAGGGCATACAGATTCACCGCCACGGTGGTGTCACCGCGACAAATCACGATCACCGCCCCGGCCAAGGCCAGCAGCACCACGATGCCGTTCTGGAACACCAGCCGATCGCCGATCCAGGCCATCTGACGGGGCAGGAAGCGATCCTCCGCCAACATCGCCGCCAGGCGAGGGAAATCGGCGAAGGCGGTGTTGGCCGCGAGGGCCAGGATCAGCAAGGTGAACACCTGAAGCGCCCAAAACAGAGGGCTGCCCGCGCCGAACACCCGCATGCCGATCTGGGCCAGCACGGTGCGATCGGGGTGGGGTGCCACGCCGTAGAGGAACCCCAGGCCGCTCACCGTGACAAACATCAGGGCCAACAACAGGCCCATCAACAGCAAGGTGCGCCTGGCCCTCTGGGCCGCCGGCGCCCGAAACACCTTCACGCCGTTGGCGATCGCCTCAATGCCGGTCATGGCGGAACAACCGGAGCTGAAGGCCCGCAGGATCAGGAACAGCCCTAGGGGTTCCACCGCCCGCACCATGGGCGGCGCATCGGGCTGGAAGCCGTGCACCTGGATCAGGTTGAAGAGCCCCATGAGCCCCAAGAGCGCCACCATGGCGACGAACCCATAGGTGGGGATCGCAAAGGAGCGACCAGCCTCCCGAAGTCCCCGCAGATTGACCCAGCCCACCACCACGAGCAGCAGCAGGGCCAGGGGGGTTTCGTAGGGGAGCAGCGCCGGCAACAACGACGACAGCGCCTGGGTTCCCGCCATCAAGCTGACGGCTGCGGTGAGGATGTAGTCGACCAACAACGAGGCCGCCGCCACCAGGCTGGCGGCGGTGCCCAGGTTTTCACGGGCCACCACATAGGAGCCACCGCCCTGGGGGTACGCCTCGATCGTCTGGCGGTAGGAGAGCACCACGATGCCGATCAAGAGCACGATCGCCGCGGTGATCGGC